>JAIMAR010000149.1 GCA_023511855.1 Bryobacteraceae bacterium | reverse complement strand
CACTGGTGGGGATATCTTCGAAAAACGGGCCCAAGCGGTTGCTGCGTAGAGGGTAGGTCTTGAGCCACCGCACGAGCATGTCTTTGGCCCTCAAGTAGGCCTTGGCGTTCGGCTGCTTCAATGCCGCCAGATCCGTGAACATCCGCAACGCGCCCGTATAGTTGGTGGTGTAGGAAGCGCTATTGGTGCGGCCGCCCCGTTGCTGCCGGTGCACTTCACCGGTGGCCGCATGCACGCGGTAGGGCCAGGGAGAGTTGTCGGCATCGCCCGGCTGGATGCGAGCCGCCAGGGTATCGGCGATCTTCACGGCCGCCTCGAGGTAACGCTTGTTCCCGGTCATCTTATAGAGCACGATCAATTCCGCCGCGAAGCTGGCGGCTTTATCCGGCTGCACAAACCCTTTGCCCGCTCTCATGTCTCCGTCGTAGAGGCCGGAATGAACGTCCAGGTTGTACGGAAAGGGCAGATTCGCCCAGAGATCCTTCGGAGCGGAGGCGCCGTGATCCAGCCAGTAATCCGCCATGAAGATCATGTTCTCTTTGACCGCCTCGTCTCCCAAATACCCGTACAGCAGATTCCAGGAGCTAAGCGCCATAGGGATTTGGTCACCGCCGATGCCTCTGGGGTCGCAGCGGTCCGGCCGCCAAACCTGGTGCTGCAAATAATAGGGGACTCCATTAGGGCATTTGCGCATATTGATCCAGAAGCGGAAAACAAGCCGGATGACGTGGTCGTATGCCTCCGAGGGGCCGCTGCCATACCAGGGGAGGATCTTCCCGCTCGAATCTAGTTTGACTTCGTGGTAAAGGATTCGGTCTGCGGCGCGCACCAACACTCCGGTAAGCGCGAGTGCTGCCGCCAATAGGCAAATACGGTTTCTCAATGCGATCTTATTCATTCACGACCTCCCGCCGAACAAACCCTGGGCGGCCCGCATTGGCGCCCGATCCTTAGACTAAGCGGTCGCTGGGTGTCCCGTCAATCCAGACTTGCGTTTTTCGGGAATTCTGTCCAGAATACTGGAAGGAATATGCCAGCCAATGCCCATGCGCCCTCCACGAGCAGCGCCAAGGCTGTCGAGCGCACGATGGCGCTGCTCGAGTGCCTCGACGCCAGCCGCCGGGGACTCAACGTTTCGGAGCTCAGCCGGAAGACGGGAATTCCCAAGAGCACGGCCCATGTGCTGCTCATTACGTTAGAACGCTTAGGGTATGTGCGCCGTGACGTCAACGGACGCGACTTCCGACTGGGGCTCAAGACCTACGCTCTCGGGCAACGGATGGTCCGGTCCCTCTCGTTGGGAGAGATCGCCTTGCCCCACATGCAAGCTCTGGCGCTTCAATCGCGTGCGACGGTTCATCTGGCCATTCTCGATCACGACCAGGGGGTCTACATCCAGAAAGCCGAATCCCCCGGCCTGATCCAGTTCGATACCTACTTGGGCCGCCGAATGGATTTGCACTGCACCGCGTTGGGAAAGGTCATCCTGGCTTTTAGTCCTCCTGATCAAGTCGCCCATGTGCTTGCCAAACCCGCCTTCGCACGCTACACGCCAAACACCATCGTCACCTCTGCCGCGCTGCGCAAGGAGATTTCGCGGGTGCGCAAAGCCGGGTTTGCCGTCGACGATGAGGAAGAAGAGCTGGGCGTGCGCTGCGTGTCCGTGCCTGTCCTCCGCAATCCCGGCATTTTTCTGGGCGCCCTCAGTCTCTCGGGCACGGTTTCTCAACTCCCCCTCCGTTCCCTGGAGACTCACGTAACCCGCCTGAGAGAGTGCGCGGCGGCCATCGCCGCCGGCCCGGTGGCTCTGCCTCCTTTGCTCTAGCCAGCCGTGGCCGTGCCCCCTGTGCCGAAGGACCTCCGTCCAGTTGTTGGAATTGGTCGCCCGCCCAGCCCTGCTCCTTATGTATCATATGAAACTGCATGCCAGGAGGTGATTGTGATGATGACCCGCCGTGAGGCAGCCAAAGCAGCCGCTCTGACTGCGCTATCCTATTCCAGAATTGCGGGCGCCAACGACCGCATGGGTCTGGGCGTGATCGGCACCGGCAGCCGGGGCACGGGCGTCGCAACCGATTTCCTGCGGAATCCTGATGTCGAGCTGCGCGCTTTGTGCGATGTCTACCCGCCCCGCATGGAGAAGCTGAAGTCGATGGCTCAGGGGGTTAAGACGTTCAATGATCACCGCGAGCTGCTGGCTTTGAAAGAGGTCGACATCGTGCTGGTCGGCTCGCCCGATCACTGGCACAAGGACCACGCTTGCGACGCGATGAACGCGGGAAAGGACGTCTACTCCGAGAAGCCGTTGTGCCGCTTGCGCAGCGAGGCGCCGGAGATGGTGCGCACCGCCCGGGTCACGGGGCGCATCTGCCAGATCGGACTTCAGCAGCGCTCCGGCGAGATCTACCTTGAGCCGCTCGACAAGTTCGTCCGGTCCGGCGCGCTCGGCCGCATCACGCACATCGACGCCGTCTGGCACGGCGGCGTTGTTGGTCCTATGCGCACCGAACCTGCCGTCAAACCTCCCGATCTGGACTGGATCCGATTCCTGGGCCCTGTGAGCTACCGCGAGTGGAATCCAGCCCAGTACTTCAGCTTCCGAAGCTTCCTGGACTTCAATGGCGGAAAACTCACCGACTTCGGTCACCACTGGATGGACGTGGTCCACATGTACATGGGGGAGAAGCCTCCCAACTCCGCGGTGTTCGCCGGCGGAATTTTTTTCAATTACAACGACGGGCGCACCGCACCCGACACCTGCAACGCTCTGTTCGAGTACGACGGATTTAGTGTCCTGTTCCAGTCCAACGCCTATGGCGCGGCGCCCGAGTACGGGATCACCTTCTATGGAGAGAAAGGACGGCTGTTTGTGAACCGCAACCGGTGGGAGTTCACCCCCGCCGGGCGCGGGGCCAAGCCGGAGGTGCGTCAGATTCCCGGCGACATCACCCGGGATCACGTCCGCAATTTCCTCGACTGCTGCAAGTCCCGCAAGTTGCCCAACGCCGATGTTGCGCTGGCGGCAATCTCCATCCTGCCGCCCCTGCTGGCGGTCCAGTCCTACCAGGAGCAGCGGCGGCTCCGGTTCGACACGCGCCGACTGGAAGTGCTCCCCTTGTAGGATTTGTCTGACAACCAAGATCCCTCCCGGTCTGGTTTCGCCCGGGAGGCTCCTGTGGAGTTAGCCCGCGCCACGCGTGTGAGCGATCCCCTCTATCTTCGTCCAGCATTCTGGAAGGACAGCTTTTACGTTCTAAGGCGGTCCGGTTTTTTCATTGACAAGCCGCGCCATTGGAGGTAGTATCTAACCCAGCAGTGAGTCGAGGATTTCAAGGCTCGTTTATCGTAAATTCTTTCCTCAGTCCACGGCGTGAACGTTCGTTCAGGGAACGATTCTTAATCAGACGAAAGAGTCAGGGTATGAATCTTTTCCGAGCAGCAGGGTTTGTGCTCGTCCTGCTGGCTGTGCCTGCCATGGCGCAGTTAGATACGGGCACGATCACCGGGCGGGTCACGGATCCGACCGGGGCAGTCATCGCCGGCGCTCAGGTGCTCGTCGTCCGGACGGACACCAACTTTGAGTACCCGACGCAGACCAACAACGAAGGACTTTACCGCGTGCAGGCCCTCCGTCCGGGACCCTACCGCGTCGAAGTCTCCGCATCCGGCTTTAAGAAGCAGATCCGCGACGGTTTCCAGCTCCGCGTCAACGACACCATGGCCGTGGACTTTCGGCTGGAGGTGGGGGCGCTCACGGAAACCATTGAGGTGAAGGGGGAGCTGCCTTTGCTCCAAACGGAAACCTCCACCGCCAGTCAAGTCCTGCGCGGCGAGATGTTCTATTCGCTGCCCATCTTCCAGCGCCAGCTCCGGACGGCGCTGTACTTTTTGCCGGGCATGCAGCAGGCGAACACCGGCTGGCCCGGCCAACTGACCGGCTTCCGCATTAACGGCTTGCCAGGCACTCAGATCGGCGTTTTCGAAGACGGCGTTCTGGCCACCAATATGTACGACGGCAACGCGGTCAGCACCGGGATGGCGGGTGTCGAAGAAGTAAACGTGCTCACCTCGGCGCTTCCCGCCGAATACGGTCACGCGCCCGCGGGCGTCATCACGATCGTCAAGAAGACCGGCACGAACGAGCTGCACGCCACGCTCAGTCACATGATCCTCACTCGCAGCATGTTCCCGCGCGGTTTCTTTGAACGCGAAACCTTGAAAACCCCGCGCGAGGGCTATCCCAACGGGCTGCCGTACCTGTATCAAACCCCGGACGGCGTGGTCACCGGACCGGTGTGGATTCCCAAGCTTTACAACGGCAAAAACCGGACCTTCTTCATGTTCTCCTGGCAGATTCCCTTCTCGAAGGAAAGCAAGTACGGACAATACACGGTTCCGACGCCCGCCATGCTCCAGGGTGACGTGAGCTTCGGCGGCATCGGCCAGCAGATCTACGATCCCGGCACCACCCGTCAGGTCGGCGGCCTGTGGTACCGCGATCCGATCCCGGGCAACATCGTGCCGCGCAGCATGTGGAGCAAGGTGTCCCGCACGATTGTGGATCACAATCCCTGGCGACCGCCGAACGCCACCGGAAGCGTGACTTCCACCGGCGTCAGCAACAACATCATCGGCAATCAGGCGCTCAAGCTCTGGTGGCCTGCCTATTCGTTCCGCATCGACCAGCAGTTCACCCAGAACATCAAGTGGTACGTCACGCTGAGCTGGAACAACTTTTACACCAAGAGCGAGAACGCGGCCATCGGCTACGCCCCCTATGATTCCAATCAGAGCTACACTCCGCAGATCCAGTACACGCCCTCCACGGGTTTGTCGTGGATCATCAGCCCCTCGCTGATCAGCGAAACCCGCGTGGGCATGTACCGCCGCACGGCCAACCCCAAGGCGGCCTACCAGCAGGCTATGACCGACACCTTGACCAAGGAAGCCGGCGTGCCGGGCATCCCCTCGAACTGGTATGTGGGCACCATCAGCCCCGGCGTGGGCAACGCTCTGGGCAATACCACCGCCAGTGTCGCCACGCGCAACAACTTCAGCTTCAAGCAAGATATCACCAAGATCTCGGGCAAACATGCCTTCAAGTTTGGCTACGACTACCTTTACCAATACGAAGTGAGCCGCAATATTCCGGATCCCAGGCTATCGTTCAGTTTCATGGGAACCAACGGCTTGCAGACGAATGGCCAGGCGATCACGGCCACGGGCAACAGTTGGGCCGCTTTTCTATTGGGGTACCTGAGTTCCTACTCGGTCAGCGTTCAAGGGCCACCGTGGACTCCGCAGGCCGCCATCCATAGCCTCTATTTTCAGGACGACTGGAAGGTCCTGCCAAGCCTGACCCTCAATCTCGGCCTCCGCTATTCAACGGAGAGCCCTCTGACCACGCGCAACAACGCTATCAGCGTCTGGGATGAGAAGGCCGTCGATGACATCGCCATTGCCAAGAGCTACACCTATTGCCACGTCACCGGCTGCATGGGGCAGTGGACTCATCCGAAAGGCGCCTGGTACAACCGCGACACTAACAACTTCCAGCCGCGCGTCGGACTGGCTTGGAGACCGCTCGATAAGTTTGTTTTCCGTGGCGGCTTCGGCTTGACCACGCAGGACATGGGCTTAACCTGGTACACCCAGCGGGACGACTATGATCTGTCCTTCAGCAAGTCGGTGCCTTCTGGCGATCAACGTCCGATCGGGCGCATCGACGATGGCCCGGGTACGGTCGTGTGGCCCGCGCTTCGCGCGGATGGCACGGTGCCATATGCGGGAACGAATATCATCTCCCGCAGCGCTGTGATCGTCCCGAAGAATATCCAGAACCCTTACGCCATGAACTGGAACCTCGGCGTTCAGTATCAGCTTGCGCGCAACTACCTGCTGGAAGTGAAGTACGAGGGCAGCGCCGGCAAGAAGCAGATTGGCAACAGTCAGTGGAACGCGCGCCCGTGGGCGACGACCATGTTCCCCGGTCCTACCGGCGGCTACATGGTGAATCTGGATGATCCGGCCAACGCCGCCTGGCGCACCACCTTCCTCGGCAACAGCGCGCTTCAGGGCGCAGGCCGCCCCTGGCCCAACTGGGGCACCGTCAACTACCGCTCCAACTTCAGCGGTTCCATCTTCCATGGTGGAACCGTAAAGCTTGAGAAGCGCTACTCCTACGGCATCACGGTCCTCACCTTCTACACGTTCTCGAAGGCGATCGACTGGAGTCCGGGCAACCCGTATCTGAACTGGGGCCTGTTCCGGGGGCGGGGCGGCAACGATGTACGGCACCGTTACGTCGGCACCATGAACTGGGACCTACCCTTTGGCCAGGGACGCATGTTCCTCAACAAGGGCGGTCTCATCAACCGCTTGGTGGGCGGTTATACCCTGACCTGGAACTACCAGATTTGGAGCGCCAACCCGGTCGGAATGGGCATCAGCAACTCTCCGGCCTCGAACCAGCAGTACCCGGGCTGGATGCCCACCTACGGCGATGTACTCCTTCTCAAGCGGCCCAACCTGCGCGATAACTGGCAGGACATCGGCGGCGACCGCTATACCCAGATCAACCAGAACCCCATGATCGCCTGCGGCGAGTTTCAGCCGGGCTGGGGAAACGACTGCTTTACCTACGTCCGGCCGTTCAGCCGCGGCAACAATGGTCGCAACGTCTGGCACAAGCAGCGCATCATCGCACACAACATCTCCATGAACAAGGAGATCCCCATCAAGGAGCAGCTCAGGCTCACGCTCCGCTTTGACTACCAAAACCCCTTCAAGTGGTTTAACTGGACCGGACTGACCACGACTCTGAACATGAGCAGCGCCTCCAACGCGCGGCTGTTCGGAACGCCGGGCACCGGCGAGCAGGACATCTCGCTCAACGGCGGCCACCCGCTCATGTGGGCCTTCGTCGGTCTCCGGTGGTAGCCGGCTGAGCACGGCTTACACCAGCGGGCGTTCCGGTTTCCAACAACCGGGCGCCCGCTCTTGTTCTAAGATCAAAGGTTGCATGCCGGCTGCACCCGCAGTAGACTCAGTTTCGCGATACGCTGGCCTTCTGCCGTGAGAGGAGCAAGTATGCCAACCAGACGAGAATTTTTGAGGAACAATTTCGCCGCCGTCTGTGGGGCCGCCGCCGCGCGCCGCTTGGCCGCGGATCCGCTCGGTCTGCCGCTCGGCTTTCAGGTTTACCCCATCGCCAAAGAATTCGTGGCCGACGTGCATGGCACTCTGAAAACCTTGGCGGCGCTCGGCTACCGCTCGGTCGAGATGTGTTCGCCGCCGGGCTACAAGAACCTGTTCGGCCCCTTGATGGGGATGAGCGGCTCGGAGCTGCGAAGCCGTTTCCAGGACGCGGGCATGGTGTGCGAAAGCAGCCATTACCAGTTCGCCGAGCTGAAGCAGAATCTGCCGGAGCGGATCGAATACGCCAAACAACTCGGCCTGAAACAAATGATCATCGCCTCTTTCGGCTTGCCTCAAAAGGCCACGCTGGACGACTGGAGGCGGGCGGCCGAGGAAGCCAACCCCATCGGGGAGCAGACCCGCAAGGCCGGATTGCAGCTCGGCTTTCACAACCACGGGACCGAGTTGCAACAGCTGGACGGCGTGCTCATCTACGACGAGTTGATCCGCCGCCTGGACCCGAAATTGGTGAAGATGCAGTGCCAGCTCGTCGATGTCTTCCGCGCCGGCATGGACCCGGCGGCGTTCCTGCTGAAGTACGCCGGCCGCTTCGTCTCGCTGCACCTGGCGGACAGGACCGCGGAAGGCAAGCCTGCGCCCGTGGGCAAAGGCTCGATCGACTGGAAGGCCGTTTTTCAGGCTGCCCGCAAGGCCGGCGTCCAGAACTACTACGTCGAGATGAACATGGAGGCTCTCCGCGAAAGCGCAGCGTACTTGAATAGCCTCAACGTCTGAGCGGGTGTGGGCGGGAGCCTTTTCCGTTCAGGACAAGTGCTGTAACGCCGGCGATGTTACAGGTGCCGGTGAACTCAGCGCGGGGATGGTCTTGTTGCGCTGAGCGAGGATTTCCGTCATACTTAGGTGACCGGGGATTCTGGGAATTCATGAATATCCTTCTCATCTATCCGCAATGGCCGGATACTTTCTGGAGTTTCAAACACGCGCTGCCATTCCTGGGCAAGCGCTCGCCCTATCCGCCGCTGGGGCTGCTCACCGTCGCTTCCTTACTGCCGGAACACTGGAAGAAGCGGCTGGTGGACACCAGCATACGCCCGCTCACCGATGCTGATCTGAAGTGGGCGGACCTCGCGTTCCTGAGCGGGATGCTGGTGCACAAGCGCGAACTTCTTGGGATTCTGGCGCGCTGCAGGCGGCGTGGCCTTCGGACGGTGATCGGCGGGCCGGTGTGCAGCAGCGTGGAAGAGCTCCCGCTTTATGCCGACCACGTGGTGATCGGCGAAGCCGAGGACTTGATCGCCCAACTGGCGGCCGATCTGGAGCGCGGAACGGCCAAGCCGGTCTACCAGGCGAGCGAGCTGCCCGATCTGACCAAGACGCCGTTGCCCGCGCTGGACCTGATCAACCCCAACCACTACGCCGCCATGGCCGTCCAGTATTCGCGCGGCTGCCCGTTTAACTGCGAGTTCTGCGACATCATCAAGATTTACGGGCGCGTGCCCCGGACAAAATCGCCGGCTCAAATGGTCAGCGAGATGGAGCAGCTTTACGAACGCAAGTGGCGGGGTTCGGTCTTCATCGTCGACGACAATTTCATTGGCAACAAGAAGAAGGTCAAGGAGATGCTCCCGGTGCTTGCGGAGTGGAACTTGCGGCACGGACGCCCCTTCACCTTCTTCACCGAAGCCTCGGTCAATCTTGCCGACGACGCGGAGCTGTTGCGAATGATGAAGGAGGCCGGCTTCACCCGGGTTTTCCTGGGCATCGAGACGCCCGTGGAAGCGAGCCTGAAGGAGGCCGGCAAGCCGCAAAACACGAAACGGAATCTGGTCGATAACGTTCGCCGCATTCAGAGCTACGGCATGGAGGTGATGGGCGGCTTCATCGTGGGTTTTGACAACGACCCAGCGGACATCTTCGACCGGCAGGTGGAGTTCATCCAAGAAAGCGCCATCCCGCTGGCGATGGTAGGCTTGCTGCTGGCGCTGCCGGGCACGCAGCTCTACTGCCGCCTACTGCGAGAAGGACGCATCCTGGACGAGGGACACGGCGACAATATGCGCCCGCGGTTGAACTTCATCCCCAAGATGGACGCGCAGAAGTTGGTTGCCGGCTACCAGTCGATCCTCCGGCGCATTTACCATCCCAGCGCTTACTACGAGCGCGTGCGGCGGTTCCTGTCCCAATACTCTCCCGCGCACAGCCAGCATTACGCGGTCTCGGACTATCTCGCGCTGGCCCGCTCGATCCTGAAGCAGGGGGTATTCGGGAAAGCCCGCACCAGTTATTGGAAGTTCTTTCTGGAGGCGGCCACCCGCTACCGCAGATCTTTTGGCACGGCCATCACCCTGGCGATCATGGGTTACCATTTCCAAGTGTTGACGCAGCGCGTCTGTCAGGCCGACCAGGAGAGTTGAGAGAGCCAGACTGGGCGGCGGGCTCAGCGACAGCGATGGGAAATGAGTGAGACGGGCCAGCCAGTGATCTGGCGGGTGGGCAATGTCAATAAGATGCGGCCTTCCGGAACCGGTTGCGCGCGGAACAGGGCGTGGGGGGTGGCTGGGAGGCAGGGATTCGAACCCCGATAAGCAGATCCAGAGTCTGCCGTCTTACCGTTAGACGAC
>JAIMAR010000148.1 GCA_023511855.1 Bryobacteraceae bacterium | reverse complement strand
GGCAGCAGAGAATCGGCGGACTCAGATCGACAAAACTTTGTCGATATGGGCGCCTCAGTGGCACAGAGGGCACGGAGGACACGGAGAAGACAAAACACAACGCGAGAGGGCCCAACGAAACGGGGATGGCGGTTGGGGCCTGGCCGGCAACTCGCTGCTGTGGCGGCATGAAAATCTTCGGGCGGAGAGAAGAATCTGTGGGTTAGTAGTACCGGTGGGGTGCGGGGCGGCGGGCATGCTAGATCCAGCCGCGCGCCCGGTAATAGAGGATCTTCGCGGTCTCGGTCGCCAGATCCAGAAACGCGTCCCAGCGGCGCTGCCAGCGCACGGCCCGTTTGCGCGCATCCGGGATCGGGCTGGGCCGCAGGGTGACGCCCGCTTTGCGGAAGGCTCTCCAGGCGCGGTACATGTGGAAATCGCTGGTCAGCAGGATGAGCGCGCCCCTTTCCCGCGTCAGGGTGGGGGCCAGATTCAGGGCGCTCTCGCGGGTGCTCAAGGAAGCATGCTCCACTTCCACCGCCTGCGGCGGAACTCCTTGGCCGACCAGGAACAGGCGCATCAGTTCGGCCACGGGCCGTTGTTCGCTGCTGCCGCCGCTCACATAGATCCGCCGCACCCAGCCTTGCCGGTAGGCCGTCAGGGCGTAAACGCAGCGCCAGTAGGTGCTGGCCCCGAGAATGTCGCCCTCCATCTCCGAACCGGCTAAGACCACCAGCGCCTCGCCCTTTGGTTCTTCCCAGCGTCCGGCGAGCTTCGTCGCCCACCAATGGACGAGCGGAGTAAAGGAAACAATCAACCAAAGGAAGCCGATGGCGGCGGCGACCCGCACCGGCCACCGGATCCAGCCAGACATTGCTGCTCACCCTGCCTTTCGCAGGTCCCTGGGCGCCGTCCGGCCGGATCTGCTCATAAGAGTCCTTCCGTTTCCGGGTAGCCGAGCATCAGGTTCATGTTCTGGACTGCCTGCCCAGCCGCGCCCTTGACAAGGTTGTCGATGGCAGCCACGACGACGCCGCGGCCGGTCTTGGGGTCCGCGCGCAAGCCGATGTCGCAGAAGTTCGTCCGCCGCACCGCGTGGAGGTCGGGAACCTGGCCTGGCTCATAGAGCCGTACGAACGGCTCGTGGCCGTACCACTTCTCGTAAACGCTCGCCAGCGTGGCCTCATCGACGCCCGGCGAAAGGCGGAAGTACACGGTCTCAAGAATGCCGCGGTCCAGAGGGAGCAAGTGCGCCACGAAGCTGAACTCTTTTTCGTCCAGCCCGCAGTTCATGAGGACTTCCGGAACGTGGCGGTGGTTCAGAATGGAATACGCGGAGAAGTTCTCGGTCACCTCGCAGAAGCTGGTCTTCAAGCTGGGCTTGCGCCCGGCTCCGCTCACGCCGCTTTTGGCGTCGCAAACGATGCCGGCTGAACGGTCCGCCGCTGCGGAGGCGACCAAGGGCCGGATGGCCAGGCTCGCTGCGGTGGGATAGCACCCCGGGTTGGCCACGAGCCGGGCCTTGGAGATGTGTTGCCTATAGAATTCCGGAAGTCCGTAGACCGCTTCGGCCAGCAGCTCGGGCTGCGTGTGCTGCTCCTTGTACCAGTTGGCGTAGTTGTCAGCGGTGCGCAGCCGGAAGGCCCCGCTCAAATCCACGACCTTGGCGCCGGCCTCCAGCATCGCCGGGGCAAGTTCCATGGAGACCTCAGGCGGCGTTGCGAGGAACACCACCGCCAAACGCTCCTTCCGCACCACCTCGGCGCTGCACGGCACGCGTGGGTAGGTCTTGGCGTTTTGGGGGCGAGGTTTTTCGCCCGCGTCGGTGCGATGTTCGAGCAGCCACGGCTCGACTTTCGGGTGGCGGTCGAGTATCGCCACCAGCTCCGCACCGCTATAGCCGCGAAATCCGACCACACCTGCGCGCGCAGTCATTAGCGCATTACTCCTTCCAACGAACATAGCACGGGGGGATGGGTTGCCCAAAAAACAGTTGGCGAAAAGGCGCGCACTCTTGGGTGGAAAAGCCGTGGGTCCGGCCCCTGGCCTGTTGGCAGAGAGCCCTAGTTCCCCCCGGCTAGGACGGTCGGGCCTGCCGGTGCTCCGCCCTTCGCCAAGCCTCTGGGTGTGTTATTCTATTGAACGAACTCAATCGAGATTAAGAGAAGACAAGGAGCATCCACTTTAGATGGCGCTGGCGGCAGACCAAAAAAGCCGTGTGATCGGTCAATACCGGGTTCATAAGTCCGACACGGGTTCTCCCGAAGTGCAGATCGCAATTCTCACCGAGAGGATCGCGGGCTTAAACGAGCACTTCAAGACGCACCGCAAGGACTTCCACTCGCGTAGAGGTCTGCTGGCCATGGTGGCCCGGCGCCGGCGGCTCCTGAAGTATCTGAAGGGTACGAGCCCGGAAAGATATCAGGCGTTGATCCGGAAGCTGGGGCTGCGCCGCTAGGGTGTGACGCGGGCTTGAGCCCATTGCCACCCATCAGCGTAATTCACGCTGGGGGCGAGGAAGCCCCCACGGGACAACCCTCCGCTGAGCGGCGCCTCCGCCTGGAGCGCCAGCCCTCCCGTTGTCAACTCCAGTCTCTGAGAGGTTGGAGAAGATTCGCATGACACATACAGTTGAAATCGACCTGGACGGTCGTAAAATCAGCCTGGAAACAGGCAGAGTTGCCAAGCAAGCCGGCGGTTCGGTTTTGGTCCGCTCCGGCGACACCGTGGTTCTGGTGACCGCGTGCGCCGCGGAAGAACCACGTACCGGCATTTCCTTTTTTCCGCTGACCGTAGATTACCGTGAGTACACCTATGCCGCCGGGCGTTTTCCGGGCGGCTTTATCAAGCGCGAAGGGCGCCCGACCGAGAAGGAGATCTTGACCAGCCGGTTGATCGACCGGCCCATCCGGCCCTTGTTCCCGGAGGGGTTTGCGTGCGAGACGCAGGTGATCGGCATGGTGCTTTCGGCCGATCCGGAGATCGACCCGGCGCCACTGGCGCTTCTGGGCGCTTCGGCGGCGCTAGCGATTTCCGATATCCCGTTTGAGCACGTGCTGGGGGCGGTGACCGTCGGTTCGGTCCAGGGCCGGTTGATCGCCAACCCCACGCATTCGGAGCTGCGGGAATCCAAGCTCAACATCGTTGTGGCGGCCACCGATGAAGGGATCGTGATGGTGGAAGCCGGAGCCAACCAGGCCACCGAAGCCGAGGTGGTGGATGCCATCGAGTTTGGCCATCAGAGTTGCCGCAAGCTGACGGCTGGGATCCGCCAGTTGGTATCCCTGGCCGGCAAGCCCAAGCGGCCGCACACGCCTCCCGTGCTGAATCAGGAGATGTTCGACCAGATCGCAGCCGCCTGGCGCGCCGAGCTGAGCGATGCGCTAAACACTCAGAAGTACTCGAAGCTGGAGAGCTACCGGCGCGTGGCGGAGCTGCGCAAGAAGGCGGTCGAGGCCTATCCGGAAGAGCAGCAGGCGGAGGCCGGGAGTTTGTTTGACCGGCTCAAGGAGCGCATTTTCCGCGACGAGATGCTGCGCGACCGGCGGCGCCCCGACGGGCGCGCCTTCGACGAGATCCGGCCGATTTCGATCGAGGTCGGAGTGCTGCCCCGGACTCACGGTTCCAGCCTCTTCACCAGAGGCGAGACGCAAGCCATGGTGACCGTCACCTTGGGCACCAAGGAAGACGAACAACGCCTGGAGCTGTTGGAGTCCGGCGAGACCTCCAAGCGCTTCATGCTGCACTATAACTTCCCGCCGTTCAGCGTGGGCGAGGTGGCCTTCATGCGCGGCCCGGGCCGCCGCGAGATCGGGCACGGGGCGCTGGCCGAGCGGGCCCTGGCGGCGGTCATTCCCGATGAGAAATCCTTCCCTTACACGATGCGGGTGGTCAGCGACATTCTGGAGTCCAACGGCTCCAGCTCCATGGCCACCGTTTGCGGCGCGACGTTGTCGCTCATGGACGCGGGCGTGCCGATCTCGGCCCCGGTGGCGGGCATCGCCATGGGGTTGGTGAAGGAGGGCGACGCTTACGCCATTCTGACCGACATTGCGGGAGCGGAAGACCATTACGGCGACATGGATTTCAAGGTGGCCGGCACGGTGGACGGCATCACCGCGCTCCAGATGGACATCAAAGTGCCCAACGTCACCACCGCTTTGATGCGGGAAGCGCTGGAGCAGGCCCGCCGCGGGCGGCTGTTCATCCTGGACAAGATGCGCGAAGTCATCTCCGCTCCGCGCCCGTCGCTGTCGCCTTACGCGCCGCGCATTTACACGCTCACGATCCCACAGGATAAGATCCGCGAGCTGATCGGGCCGGGCGGCAAGGTGATCCGCGGCATCATTGAGCAGACCGGAGTCAAGATCGACGTCGAAGACGACGGCACCGTCAACGTTTTCTCCAGCGACGGCGAATCCGCCAGCCGCGCCATCCAAATGATCAACGAGATCACGGCGGTGGCCGAGGTCGGCAAGACCTATCTGGGCAAAGTTGTCCGTTTGGTGGATTTCGGCGCCTTCGTGGAGATCTTCCCCGGCACCGACGGCCTGCTGCACATCAGCGAGATCTCGGAGAACCGGGTGCGCAATGTGCGGGACGAGCTGAAGGAAGGCGATCAGATCCTGGTCAAGGTGCTGGCCATGGAGGGCAACAAGATCAAGCTCAGCCGGAAGGCCGTCCTTAAAGAGCAGCGGGAGAAACTCAAGAGCGGCAAGCGTTGAAAGACGCCATAAAGAAGGCCGTAGGCGCCCTGCGGCCAACTCTGCGCTATTGGATGGAGACGGAGGTGCATGTCTACGCCTTCGCCGTAGCCGCCTCCGTCTTGCTCTCGTTCTTTCCTTTTCTGATTGTCATTCTGTCGCTGTGCCGGCACGTGCTGAAGTGGCACGCGGCGGTGGCGGCCGTTTATCTGGCCTTGTCGGATTACTTCCCCGGACAGCTTGGGGAGTTCATCCGCCGCAACCTGGACGTCATGGTCAGCGGGCGCGGGCCGTTCCAAGCGGGCTCGATGCTGCTGTTGTTGTTTGTCGCCAACGGCGTTTTTGAGCCGCTTGAGGTGGCCTTGAACCGGGCCTGGGGAGTGCCCCGGCACCGCAGCTACTGGCGCAACCAGCTGATTAGTTTGGGGCTGATTTTCGCCTGCGGCACGCTGGCCACGATCTCGATGATGCTCACGGCGCTGAACTATTCCATTTGGCCGCAGCTTCTGGGACCAAGCTCCGTGCTGGTGGAGACTTTGGGCCTGGTGTTTTTCAAGATTGCCGCGCTGCCGCTGTCGATGCTGATGCTGTTTCTGATCTACTGGTTGCTGCCGAACCGCAAGATCGCGCCCCGTCAGGTCGCGGGCGCGGCCATTGTGGTGGGGATGGCGCTGGAGGTGCTGAAATACATCAATCTGCTGACCTGGCCCCTGCTCCGGGCCAAACTCAGCCGCGAGTACGGCCCGTTTGTGTACTCGGCGAGCATTGTGATCTGGAGCTTTTTCGGGGCCATGCTGGTGCTGGCTGGGGCGGAGTGGTCCGCGCGCACGGGCAAGGCACAGGACAACCCGGCCATAGTCCCGCAACCCCAGCTATCCACAAACCGGAGTGAATCCGCGCCGGCGTCTTGAACCGCGCCTTACCGGAGAGAGCATCACTCTGACTGCGGGGCGTCGAAGTCCAGCCTTAAGGGGGCGTTGCGCCCGCCAGGCCACGCACTGAACGAGTCGCGGATCAGACGAACGATGTTCCGCCGGTTTTGAAAGAACAGTTTGATCCATCCCCAAGCGTTGCGCTGAGGAAAGTAGATGCCGCGGAAAAACAGGCGCGCGATCAAGTGGCTGATGCGGTAGGGGACCGGGTCATCCCGCAATCCGGCGAGCGCCTCCCCTGTGGCCGCGGGGCTGTACGACTCTTGCCAAGCCCGGCGGACTTCCCGTTCCACCTCCGGGATGGTCATCCGCTCCGGCTGATGAGCCATGCGGAACGGCGCAAACTCCAGCCAGTGCCGGGGCCGGGTTAAACGTCCGCCCTCGTTGAGGCGTTCGTGCAAAGGCGTTCCCGGGTATGGCGTAATCTGACCGAAGACCGGCAAGCAGGGCGCCCACTGGCGGATCTCCTTCAAGGTGCGGGCGGCGACGCCGGGCGTGTCGTGATCGAGCCCGAAGATGAAGGAAGTGATGGCGTAAACGTTGCGCCGGGCCAGCCTCTCCAGAACTTCGGCATAGTCGGAGGGGCGGCTGAAGGTCTTGTTCACCACGGCGAGGTTGGCTGGGTCGATGGATTCCATGCCGATGAAGATCCACTTACCGCCGGAGGCGGCAATCAAGTCGACGAGTTCCTGGTCCCTCAGTAGGTTGGCGCTGATCTGGCCCACCCAGGACAACTGCGCCCGGGCCTGAATGATGTCCCTCAGCAGGGATTTGGTGCGCTTGATGTTGATGCCGAAATTGTCGTCCACGAAGAAGACCGCCACCTGGCCGCGGCTGCGGGCGGCCATGGCTTTCAGACGCAGCATCTCTTCGACAACGCTGGCGTTGCTGCGGAACCGGACGGCGCTTCCGAAAAAGCCGGTGACGGTGCAGAAATCGCATCCATAAGGGCAGCCCCGTCCGGATTCGATGGGAATGATGTGGAAGGTTTCCCAGCCGGTATGGAAATGCGCCATGAGGCGCTGGAGCAGGCCGGGGATGCGGTTGAAGGCGGCAAGGTCCAGCTTCTCCCAAGGGATCTGTGGATAGGCGTCGAGCGAGGGCTTGGAAGGCTTGCCCGCGGCGTCCACGGCCTCGTAGATCTCTTTGAGGCGTCCGTGCTCGGCATCCTGCACGATCAAGGGCCAAGTAGAGTCCGCTTCTCCGACCGCCACTGCGTCAGCGTGCCGCGGCCCGCCGTCGCGGCCCAGCGCCTCGTGCGGCAGAGCGGATACATGCGGGCCTCCCATGACCACCGGGATGCCCGCCGCCCGCAGCGCGTCGGCCACACGGTAAGCCTTGGCGATCATGCGGGTCATGGCGCCGATGCCGACAAGGCCGATCCGGTTGCGCCGGGCATACTCAACCAGAGCCCCGTCCTCCATGGGCTGCGCGTTGCCGTCGATCAGGAAGACCTCGTGTCGGGGCGAGGTGAGAGCTTGGAGGAGAAACATCCAAAGGTGGGGCATGAAGTTGCGGGTGACGCCGTTGTCGGGATTATAGAGCAGGATGCGCATCGTCTGAAGCGGCGCGGATGGTGGCTGCGCGGTACTCTCTTTCTCCGGCGAATTCGCTCCTGACGGCGGGACGGGCCGGCTGAGCCGCCCTGTTCCTGAAGACGGGAAATGAGTTCGATGGTCCGGTGCTCTAAGTCTAGCACTACGCCGCGCGTTGTGCGGCGCGAGCTTGAAAAGGCCCCGCGATCAAGCCGGCGGTTTCACCGAGAGCATGCGGGTTAAGCCGGCGCGCGTGGATGCGGACGGGCGCGAGGCTAGCCCACCTCTTCATTGGCCCGGCGGAGCAAACAGCGCATGTAGGTGATGCAATAGGCCGTGCCCGCCCGGTTGATTCCCCGGTCCCCAGCCAGAGCCGGAACGTGATCCGGGACCATGGAGCCGCTGAATCGGACCTCGCGAAGGGCCTTCATGATGGCGTACATGTCCAGGTAGCCGTCATCCATGAACGTCTCGTGGAAGCGCGGCAACGGCGAGCTGATGTTTCGGAAGTGGACCGCATGGATCTTTCCGCGGCCGCCGAAGTCCCGGATCATCTCGAAGATGTTTTTGCCCATCGTTTCGCCGCCTTCGCCCCAGGTGCCCACGCAAAACATCAGTCCCCAGTGCTTGCTCGCGCCTGCGATCTCCTCCGCGCGCCGGTAACCGTCGTAGTTGACGAAGATCTTGGCTACCCCGTTCATGAATGCCAGGGGCGGGTCATCGGGATGGAGCGCGAGCCGGACGTTGGCTTTCTCCGCGACGGGCAACACGGCGCGGATGAAATAGGCGTAGTTGGCCCAGATCTCGGCGGCGGAATACTCCCGCTCGAAGGCCTGTCTCTCGATCTTGCTCCGGAATTCCTCGACATCGAACTGGCGCGCGCGGTAGCCACGCGGGGTTTCGATCATGCTGGTCGTGTAGGTATTCGCCGGGTGGAAATCGATCTTGGTCACGGGGATGCCGAGACGTCCGAGATCCAAGAGGAAGGTTTGGAACTTTTCGATGTCCTCATCTCTTCCCGGCTGCCCTAGTTGGATTCGTAGCGAGCGGTAGGCGTCCATGACGCCCACGTAGATCTCGATGTCGAACCGGCGGAGCCTCTCCTGCGTGCTGCGGATGAACTCAAACGGGGCGTCGGGGCCGAACTCGGCGTGCACCCAGCGCAAACCGATCTGCTTGAGGAACAGAAGATCCTCGTCGGTGGCGGAGCGGACCGGCAGGCGGGTGGCGATCTTGATGTTGCCCGGATCGTCTTCGGCGATGGGTGCGGCCGTCAGGTTCGCCATTGCGCCGGCGGCCAAGGGGAGACGCCAAAAGCTGCGGCGGGAAAGCCGGGCCAACCCTATGCGCCAGGAGTGCTCAGACATGATTCGAGGTTCCTCCTTTGAACAGCCAGAGTAGCACTGAGGGGTTTCAAGAGGGAGGCCTGTCCGCAAGCGGAAGAGGTGAGCTGAGAGGTGCAGGCACGGAGGCGGCTGGCGGCATGGGTTGCCGGGAAGGCCTATCTTGGTGGCGGCGGGCATGCAGGCGGGGCGATTAGGATTTTTGTGCGCAGGGCATGGAGATCTGCTACACTGAAGGTGTCTTTGTCTGCGTCCGCGCCAGTTCGCGAGTCCTCTTCGGCCGGCTTCTCCTGCCTCCGTTGTTGTCTCGGTTCCCTCGCTGTCCGGCAGAGACGATTTTCACTTGAGAAAAGGAAGAAGTATCCATGACCAACATTTTTGTCGGGAACCTCAGTTACCAGACAACGCAGGAAGAGCTCTATGCCGCTTTCGCCAACTACGGAACGGTCGAGCGAGTCAATATCGTGACGGACCGCGACACGGGCCAGCCCCGCGGCTTCGCTTTCGTCGAAATGACCAACCGCAGCGAGGCGGAGGCCGCCATGGCCCGTTTAAACGGGATGGAGCTGAACGGCCGAGCTATCAGCGTCAAGGAAGCCCGGCCCAAGCCCGCGGGCGGCTCGGGTTTCGGCGGCGGCCGCAGTTCGGGACGCGGCGGCGGTGGCGGCCGGCGGCGCGGACCGCGCTGGTAACGGTCAGTCTAGAATTTGTTTCGGAAGCCGGCCGGAGCGGGAGCTAGACACCCAGGGCGGCCAGCTTGTTCAACCCATCCAAATAAGCTTTGGCGCTGGCCTCGATCACGTCGGTCGAGGCCCCGCGCCCCATCACCCGCCGCCCGCGGTGATGGAGCTGGACCGTGACCTCCCCGATGGCCTCCGTGCCGCCCGTAACCGCACGAATCTCATAACGGGCCAGCTCAGCTTCTGCGCCCGTCACCGTGGCGATGGCTTTGCACACCGCGTCCACCGGCCCGTCGCCCACCGCGGCGCCCTGCTTAACCTCGTCTCCCACACGCACCCGTACGGTGGCTGTGGGAATCGCCGAGGTCCCGCTGTAGACTTGCAGATACTCCAGGTGATATTTCTGCACGCCCACTTGCATTTCGTCGTGGACCAGGGCGACCAGATCCTCATCGAAGACCTCTTGCTTTTTGTCCGCCACTTCGAGGAAGCGCTGATAGGTCGCCTCCAATTCCTCTTTGGAAAGCTTGAAGCCCAGCTTCTCCAGGCGGTCTTTTAGGCCGTGGCGGCCGGTCCGCGCGGTGAGAACCACACGGCTGTCGGGGAAGCCGACATCTTGCGGCTTCATGATCTCGTAAGTGGTGCGCTCTTTGAGGAAGCCGTCGACGTGGATGC
>JAIMAR010000015.1 GCA_023511855.1 Bryobacteraceae bacterium | reverse complement strand
TCGTGGGCGACCGCGTGGCGGCGGTGGCGGCCGAGACGCCCGAGGCCGCCGAGGCCGCGCTCGACGCGATCGTCGTCGAGTACGAGCCGCTGCCGGCGGTGTTCGACCCGCTGGCCGCGATGGAGCCCGACGCGCCCCTGCTCCACGAGGACATCACGCGTTACGACGGCGCGCCGCCGCAATGGCTCGCCCCGGACGTGCACAACGGCGCCACGCGCCTGGCCTGGCGCAAGGGCGACCCCGACGCGGGCTTCCGCGCGGCCGACCTCGTCCTCGAGCACACGTTCCGCATCCCCGCCCGCCACGAGGGCTACATCGAGCCCCACGCCTGCCTCGTGGCCATCGACGCCGACGGCGACCAGATCGCGGGCCCCCTCGTAGGTGGCGACGTTGCCGGCCACCAGTTGCGTGTCGGGAAGAGCCCGCTTGATGGCCACGGCGGCCTGAATGACCCGGTCGGTGTGGCCGTGGGCAGTGTCGATGACGATGACGTCGACCTTCTTGCGCACCAGCTCCTGCGCGCGTTCGAGGAAGTCGCCGGTGGAGCCGATGGCGGCGCCGACGCGGAGGCGTCCCTGGCTGTCCTTGGCGGCGTTGGGATACTTCAGTTTCTTCTGGATGTCTTTGACGGTGATCAGGCCCTTGAGGTTGTAGTCGGCGTCGACGACCAGGAGCTTCTCGATCCGGTGTTTGTGCAGGAGCTTTTCGGCCTCCTCGAGCGTCGTGCCGACGGGAACGGTGATCAGATTCTCCTTCGTCATCACCTGCTCGATCGGCAGGTCGTAGCGGGTCTCAAAGCGCAGGTCCCGGTTGGTCAGGATGCCGACGAGTTTGCCGTTGCGCGTAACCGGAACGCCGGAAATGCGGAAGCGGCGCATCACTTCGAGCGCTTCGTAGATCTTCTGGTGAGGCTCCATCGTCACCGGATCGACGATCATGCCGCTTTCACTGCGTTTGACGTGGTCGACTTCTTCGGCCTGCCGCTCGATCGACATGTTGCGGTGAATGATGCCGATGCCGCCTTGTTGCGCCAGCGCGATCGCCATGTGCGATTCGGTCACGGTGTCCATGGCGGAGCTGACGATCGGAATATTGAGCTCGATGGTCCGCGTCAACCGGGTCCGGGTATCCGCTTCGGCGGGCAAGACCGCGCTTCGGGCGGGAAGCAGGAGCACGTCGTCAAAGGTCAAACCTTCGGGTATGCTGTCCTGAATCATGATGATCTTCAATGATAGCGAGAAATGGGGAGTGCTGTGCCGCCCGGCTTGACACCGGCGGCGGAAACCAATAGGATCAAGCCTTCCAAGAGGAGTCACCATGATCCACTTCAAACGATGTTTCATTTTGATTACGATTCTGAGTTGCCTGCTGGCCCAGGGCGTCTCCGCGCAACAGCGCGATCCGCTGCCTGTGCCGGATCTGCCGGGCCTCCGGACTCTCAAGTGCGACTTCCACATGCACACCGTCTTCTCTGACGGCGACGTCTGGCCCGTGACCAGAGTGCAGGAGGCGTGGCGCGAGGGCCTGGATGCCATCTCCATCACCGATCATGCCGGCTACAACCCGCACAAGGACGACGTTCGGCCGGATCTCACCCGCCCCCATGCCATCGCCGCGGCGCTGGCAGCGCAGCTGGGAATCATCCTGGTTCCGGGCGTGGAGGTCATGAAGGGGGACACGCACTTCAACATCCTGTTCGTCAAGGACCAGAACGCATTCTTCGGGCTGGACTTGCCAGATGCATTACGCGAGGCCCGCAAGCAAGGCGGATTCACTTTTTGGAATCATCCCGGCTGGAAGCAGCCGGCCGACTGGTTCCCCGACGTGGCGGCGATCTACGACCAGAAACTGATGGATGGGGTCGAGTTGGTCAACGGGCATACGTATTATCCGCAGGCCTTCCCCTGGATCGAGGCCAGGAAGCTCACCATCCTGGCCAATTCGGACGTGCACTCGCCCACCTATCCCTCCTACACCGATCGAAGAAGACCGCTGACCCTTGTATTCGCCCGCACGGCGGACCTCGAAGGGATCCGGGAGGCTCTGATCGCGCGTCGGACGGCGGCCTGGATGGGCGGCGAAGTGTGGGGCGCCGAAGAGCTGCTGCGCGGGTTGTGGCAAGGCTCGGTGGCGGTGGAGACGCCAAGATTGACTTTCAGTCCCAGTCAGCGCCAGCTCTCTCTGCGGTTGGTGAACCGCGCCGCTCTGCCCTTCCAGCTCCGCTTGCGCGAGGCCCCGAAATGGCTCAGCGCCGGCGGTGCGGACATCAAACCCGAAGGCGCCGCCGCAGTGACCGTCCGTCTGGCCAAGGAAGCGCCACAGGGCGAGAGCACCGCCGAACTACAATACGAGGTGACGAACTTTCACGCGGCCCCAGGACAGAACTTGGTTGTGCGCGTGCCGCTCAGGATTGTGAATCCATAAGGGATGGCGGACAGCAGGTCTTAGGCGATCGAACAGCAGCGGAGTCCGCATTCAGGCCGAGGCAGCGCCTCCGGCCCCGGCCACACGTTGGACATACAGCATGAGTTCTGTTTCAAAGGCGCTCAATGAAGCAGGAGTAAAGCGTCTGGCCGGCGAGGGTGCTTACGCCCGGGGGCTGGACTACTACCGGAACGGACGCGTGGACTCCGTCGAAGAGTCCGGCGAGGAACTCCGCGCTGGGGTCATCGGGAACCGAGACTACACGGTCGTCCTTTCTTCCGATGAAGGAGTGCTGGATTACTCCTGCGTCTGCCCGCAGGGCAGCGAGGGCGTGTTCTGCAAGCATGGCATGGCCGCCGCGCTGGCCTGGCTGCGGCGCCCGGCGGACGCCAAGTCGAAGCCCGGCCGCGCAGCCAAAAAGATCACTCTGGCCGACGCCGCCAATCTGCTGCGCGAAGAAGACAAGAACACGCTGGTGTCGATGATCCTCGAATGGGCCCGGGAAGACGGGCGCTTGGAAGAACGGTTGCTGATCTATGCGGCTCGCCGGACCGGCCCAGACGCCGCCGCAGCCGCAATCCTCCGGGCTTTCCGTCAGGCGGTCCGCATCCGCGGCTACCTCCGTTACCACGAGGCCTCCTCCTGGACCCGGAACGTGCACGAGGCCATCGGTCCCATCGAAAAGCTGCCGGAAGACGGACACGCCACCTATGTCATTGAGCTCTGCGAGGCCGCCTTGGAGAAGGAAGCTGGACGATGTGATGGGATCCCTGAACGATTCGGATGGCCGCATGAGCAGCTTGCGTGACCGGCTGGAAGAACCTCACCTGCGTGCCTGCACGATTGCCCGGCCCGAGCGCCGCGCCTGGGCTCCGCAACAACGCCGTGCCGCGCTGCGACAGCCGGCGGTATGCAGGCTCAGTCGCCGGGGGTTTCCTCCGCATCAGCGGCTGCATCCGGCCCCGGACGGCTGCCGTAGCCTGCCTCCAGATCCTCGCGCCGGGTCCCCGGCCAAAGCGGCACCCCCAGAGCCATCGCCGACCGGCCCAACATATGCGCGGCTACGGGCGCGGTAAGAAAAACAAACCCGATGACCAGAACCGCGCGGGAGGCCACGCCGATCTCCTGAAAATGCGCGGCCAAGGCCAGAAACATGCAGGAAATGCCCAGCGTGGCGGCCTTGCTGGCGGCCTGCATCCGCGTCAGCACATCGGGCATGCGCAGCACGCCGACCCCCGCCAGCAACATGAATAGGCTGCCTGCTAGCAGAAGGAACGCGGTCAAATAGTCCGTCATTTGCTACCCCGCAAGGTAAGGTAGCGGGCGAACGCCACCGTGCCCAGGAAGGCAATCAGGCCCAGCACGATCGCCACATCCAGGTAGACCGTTTGGCCGGTCCTCACGGTATGCACCGCAATAAGTCCTACCACCAGAACGCTCATCAGGTCCAGAGCGACCACACGGTCCGGCAAGCTGGGCCCGCGCAGCAGCCGGACAAAGGCCGACAAGAAACCCGTGCCCAAGAAAACCAGCGCCACCGCGCAGGCCCAAACAATCACCGGAGAAGCCGGTGCGCTCACCGCAGCACCTCCAGTAAACGCCGCTCAAAGCCTTCCTTGATCTCGCGCCTCACGGCCTCAACGTCCTCGGCAAACATGGCGTGAATATACAGAGTGCGGCGGTCTGGCGAGACATCCAGCGAGAGTGTGCCCGGCGTCATGGTTAACATGTTGGCCAGCATGGTGATCTCGGCGTCGCTTGAGGCTTCCAACGGAATGGCCATGATGGCAGGGCGCATGTAGAACGTCGGGGTGATCACATCGTAGGCCACGCGTAGATTGGCCAGCACCAGCTCTTTGAAGAAGAATCCCAGCAGACAAATCGACTTCCAGACACGCCAGAAATAACGCTGCGGCCCAAACGCGGAGCGGGAAATCCACAAAGCCGTAAATCCGAGCAAGTACCCTACGAGTAGGTTGCCCGGGGTGAACCGCCCTGTGGCCAAAGCCCACAACAGAGCCAACAGCAGATTCCAAAGCAGGGTGGTCATGGTTGCTCTCCCAGAACGGCCTCAATGTACTCTTCCCGGTGCAAGAGCTGCCGCGCGGCGGTCTCCGAAAGCTCGAACAGCGGGCCGGCACACAAGCCGATCGTCACCGTGATCAGGGCAAGCGCCACAATCGGACTCAACAGCGCCCTCTCGCCCTTCAGCCGGGATTCCAGAGCATGAGGCGCAGGTTTCCAGAATGCTTCGTTCCAAATCTTCATCATCGAAAGAAGCGTCAACAGACTGACCCCGAGCGCAGCGCCCGCCGCCAGATACTCCCGCGTGCTCAAAGCCGCCTGCACGAGCGCCAGCTTGGCGAAAAAGCCCGAAAGCGGCGGCAAACCCGCCAGGGAAAGCGCCGGAATCAAGAAGAGGACACCCAAGGCCGGGCGGAGGGCGTGCAAACCGCCCAGCGCCTTCAGTTCAAACGACCCGCCGATGCTCCGGGCCACCCCGCTGACCAGAAACAGGTTCGTCTTTACGATGATGTGATGCACGATGTAGAAGACTGAACCGGCCAGCGCAAGCGGGGTATACAGCGCCAGTCCGAGCGTCATGTAGCCGATCTGGCTGACGATGTGGAAGGACAGGATCCGGCGGAATTCATTCTGGGCCAGGGCGCCGAGCACGCCGGTGATCATCGTCAGCATGGAAATCACCAGCAGCAGACGGTGCGTATAGCCGGTGTCGTGAACAAAGATGAGAGTGAATGTCCGGATCAGCACAGATACGCCCACCTTGGTCAGCAGCCCCGCGAAGATCGCGGAAACGGGAACCGGGCAGGTGTGGTACGAGGCTGGCAGCCAAAAGAACAGAGGGAACACCGCAGCCTTCAGCCCGAAGGCCACCAAGCACAGCATCGCCAGCATGGAGGCGATGCCGGTCGGCTGAGGCTGGTCGAATTTGAGCGCCAGCGCCGCCATGTTCAAGCTGCCGGTCAGCCCGTAGACCAGGCCGATGGCGGTGAGCAGCAGCGCCGAGGCCACCAGGTTGAGGGTGACGTACTTAATGGAACCTTCGATCTGCGCGGGCTCTCCGCCGAGCGCCAGCAGCGCGAACGAGGAGATCAGCATCACCTCGAACCAGACGTAGAGATTGAACAGGTCGCCGGTGAGGAACGACCCAGAGACCCCCAGCAGCAACAGGTGGAACAAAGGGTAGTAGCCGAAGCGCTCCCTCCCGTGATCGATCGCGCTCAGCGAATACACCAGCACCGAAACCCCCATGAGTCCGGTGATGACCAGCATGATGGCGCTGAACAAGTCGCTCACCAGCGTGATACCGAACGGCGCCTGCCAGTCGCCCATCTGCACGGCCTGGATGCCGCTCCTCTGGACTCCATGCAACAGCCAGGCGGACGCTGCCAGATGAGCGCACGCGCCGGCCAGGCTGAGTCGCCTCTGCCAGAGCGGCTTGCGGAACATCATTAGGCATACGGCGGCCGTGGCGAGCGGGATCAAAATGGGCAGGGTCAATACCAGCTTCATGTGTCGGTCCGGTCGAGTTCGTCCAGATCGTCTGTTCCCACGGTCCCGTACGCGCGGTGGATCAAAACCACGGCGAACGCCAGCACCCCGAAGCTGATTACAATCGCCGTGAGAATCAGCGCTTGCGGCACCGGATCCACCATCGGCCCGGCCGGGACCCCGCCGCCCTCCGGCAGAATCGGCGGCGGTTGGCGGCGGAGCCCGGCCGCGGTGAACAGAAGAAGGTTGACCGAATGGCTCAGCAGAGCCAGCCCAATGATGACCTTCACAATACTGCGCCGCAACAGCATGTAAAGACCAGCCGCGAACAAAACTCCCACGAGGATGGCGCTAAGGCTGTTCACGTGTCTCCTCCGCCAGAGTGGTAATCACCAGCATCAGCACGCCGATGACCAACAAATAGACCCCGATGTCAAAAATCAATGGAGTTCCGGCCCAAACCTCCCCCAGGACGGGAACATGCAGGCGGACCCATAGGCCGGTCAGAAACGGCCTCCCATTCAGAAACGCCACGCAACCGCTGCCGGCCGCCAAAAGCAAACCGCCGGCGATCAAAGTCAGCGGATTGAGCCGCAATGCTCTCCGCGCTGTCCTGGTTCCGAAGGCAAGCCAGTACAGCGTGAACGCGGCGGCGGCGACCAGCCCACCCACGAACCCGCCTCCCGGCAGATTGTGGCCTCTTAGCAAGAGGAACACCGAAAACAACAGCAGCAGTGGAAACAGGAACCGGGCCGCAGTGGCCAGAATGAGAGATGTCACCGCCAGCCGCCTCCCTTGTGCCGCAACTTCAGCAGGCTGAAGACTCCAAGAGCCGCGATCGCCAAAACCGTGATCTCGCCCAGCGTGTCCAGGGCGCGGAAATCTACCAGGATCACGTTCACGATATTGCGGCCGTGCGCCGCGGTGTAACTGTTGGCCGCGTAGAACTCCCTCAGCGAGGTATCGCCCTCGATGCCATTCACGGCCAGCAGCGCCGACGTCAGCAAAGATCCCGCGGCCAGCGACACGGCGAGGTCGCGCAAACGCGCCCGCCGGCTCGAGAAGCCCGAGAATCGGGGTAAGTGGTACAGCACCAGGACCAGCAACATCACCGTCAAGGCTTCCACCACAAACTGGGTCATGGCCAGATCCGGCGCTCCATACAACAAGAAGATCACCGCCACGCCCAGCCCCACGACTCCTAGCGCGGCCACCGCCGCCAGCCGCGATGGGAACAGAAGGGCGGCCACGGCGGCTGCCGCAACGGTGCCTGCCAGGACGCCTTCGTGCGGTTGGAGCCCCTTCCAGTCGGTCCGCAAGTCTAGTCCGCCACGGGTGATCAAAGCATGGAACGCTAACCCCGAGGTGGTGAGTAGAACAATGAGCAGGTAATTGCGCAGTTTTCCGCTTTGCAACAGCCGGGTCGTCTCAACGGCCAGGCGGTTGACGCCGACCAGCGCGGCCTCGTAAGTGCGCAATGGCCCGTAGTTCGCCGCACTCCTGAGGCCGCTTGCTGCGGCCAGCACCGCCGCCAGCCGCCAGTACAAGAACGCTCCGGCCAACAACATCCCGAACGAGAGCAGGATCACGGCATCAAAGCCGTGCCAAAGGGAAAGGTGGGAATCCACCGGAGTTCTTCCCGCAGCCTGCGCCGCCGGCTGTATCAGCCAGTCGCCTACGGCCCCGGAACTCAAGCCGGCCAGCGCGCCCAACAGGGCCAGCAAGGCCGGCGGGGCCCATAGCAGCGGGCCTGGAGCGTGCACTTCTCCAGGAGCGCCGCCCAGTGGGCGCACAACCAAGACGGCTGCCAGTGCGGCTGCACAGGCTCCTGCCGCGGCAAAGCCGGCCAGGAAGATGCCGGTGGAGACCGGATAGCCCAACAGAGCGCCGAGCGCCTGTTCTTTGGCAACGTACCCGAACAGCGGGGGCAGGCCTGCCAGCGAAGCGGCCGCCAGCACGGCGGCAGCCGACGGCGTCGGCATCGACCGCCATAACCCCCGCCACTCGGTGACATACCGCGTGCCGGTGGCGTGCTCAAACGCGCCCGCCATCAGGAAAAGACTCGCTTTG
Source organism: Bryobacteraceae bacterium (assembly GCA_023511855.1). GTDB lineage: Bacteria > Acidobacteriota > Terriglobia > Bryobacterales > Bryobacteraceae > JAIMAR01. The sequence continues at coordinate 22,569 of JAIMAR010000015.1, read as the reverse complement.
TAAAAGGCATGCGCCAGCAGTACAGCCAGAGAAGCATAGATCGCCCTGGGCGTCCCCAGGCCGATCATCATCGTGAACATACCCAACGCGCCCACCGTGCTGAAAGCCAGCAGCCGCTTGGCGTCCTTCTGGGGCAGCGCGAGCAGGAAACCCGCCAGCATCGTCACAAGGCCCACCCCGGCCACCACGTCCCACAGCCACGAGCCGGCTCCGATAGGCGTCAACCGCGCCAGCAGATAAACGCCCGCCTTCACCATCGTGGCTGAGTGCAGATAGGCGCTCACCGGGGCCGGGGCCTCCATCGCCGAAGGGAGCCAAAAATGGAACGGGAACTGGGCCGACTTGGTCATGGCGCCCAAGATCACCAGGATCATCGCCGGCACAAACACCGGCTCGGTGCGAAGCTCCGCGCCGCGGGCCAGCAGCGCGGACAATTCATAGCTGCCCGCCGCGGACGCCAGCAGGATCAGCCCGGCCAGAAGCGCCAGCCCACCCAGCCCTGTCACCAGCAACGTCTGAAGGGCCGCATTCCGGGCCTCCAGCCGGTGGTGATCATAACCAATCAGCAGAAACGAGCTGAGGCTGGTGAGTTCCCAAAAGATGAACAGCAGGATGACATTGCCAGCCAGGACCAGACCCAGCATCGAGGCGAAAAACAGGGTCAAGTAGGCGTAAAAGCGGCCCAGCCGCGGATCCCCTTCGAGGTAGCTGCCTGCATACAGGAAAACGAGCACGCCGATGCCGCAGATCAGCCAGGCAAACAGCAATCCCAGCCCGTCTGTGAGGAAGCTGAAGCGAACCCCCAGCGAGGCAGCCCAGTTCCATGCGGGTTCGCGCGCCGGTTGTGAGATCCACCAAGCCAGCCACAGTCCGCTCGCCAGAGGAACCGCGGCCCACCAGGAAGCGTAGCGCGGCCGCCGGCGGATAGCTGCCGGCGCTAGAGCAGTCGCGGCGCCCAGCAGAATGAATAGCAGCAGCATTGGTTGGCTCTACCCTTATTCCTTTCACTGTACACGAGGTTTGGACCGGATCTGGAAAGAAACTATGGAATTCTGGAGTCCGTCACTCTCCCGCGAGTTGGGGACAGGGCCACAACCGAATGCGGTTGCCCTCATGCGCGGCGGACATAGTTATCGCCCGCAGCTCCGGCGGATCTCGCCGGCAAGAGACCGCGCTTACTTCTTGATCATGATCAGCAGCATCACAACGTCAGACTTGGCCTTGATGCCGTGCTCCAGATAAGGCGGCATGTAGGCAAAGGAGCCTTCCACGGCTTCCTTCTCATCCGCGCCCAGCCTTAACGTGGCCTCCCCTTTCAGGAAGACCAGCATGGCCGGAAACGGCGCTGTGTGCGCCGAAAGTTCCTGTCCCGGAGCAAAACCGAACAGCACGGTCTTCGACCGCTCGTCGTTCTGAATCGTCTGGCTCAGGATTCCGCCGGGCGTGATCTGCGTGTGAGCTCTCAGGTCAGGAATGTAGGTATACGATTCGGCCATCGGACTCTCCTGACACCAGCGTAGACCCGTTGCCCGGCCGCGTCGGTGATTCCGGTCACAGCCAGAATCAGAACCCGAGGCTCACTCGGCGGTCGCCGCGGGCGATGCCCGGCTCTTCGCTGCGCACGGCAAACCGGCGATCCTGCACACTCATGCGCTCGGCGGGCTATTCCATACTTCCAGCATCACCGGCCCCTTGAGCCCTCCCGGAGGCAAAGGCCGGTAAGCGCGGTCGCGTTCAGTGGCTTGCAGGGACCGCTCGTAGTGGCGTGGGCGATCGCCGTAGTGCGGGACGATTTCTTCGGGCACGCGTGGAGGTTCTTTCAGCCCGGCTACATGGTTCAACAAAAGATTCGTCACCCGGATCTCGAGTTCGTTGCGTCCGGCTTTCACCAGGCCCGTGAGGTTTACCCGGTACGGCTGCATCCAGCAGGTTCCCGCCCTGGTTCCGTTGCAGAAGACTTCGGCGATGAAGGCAACCTCGCCAAGATCCAGAACCAGTTCCAATCCGTCCGCCGCCGGCTCCGGCGGCGCATCCAATACCGTGCGGTAGACGCCGGTCCCAGAGCAGTGCCGCGTCGCTTCCTCGTCCGTCCACCAACTCAGTTGCGGCAGCGTCTTCTCCACTTTGGGAAAGCGCACGCCGGACAGCGTAAGGCGCCATGGCCCGGCGATGGGCGGAACTTTGAGCCGGACCGGCTTGGGAACCCTCCGGGCAGCGGGCAATTCCGGGGCGAACACGAAGAACCGCGATCCCCATGGCGCCAGATCGACCTCCGCGTAGCTTCGCCCATTGCGTTCCTCAATGGCCAGCGGTTTCATCTCGCCGGTGACGGCATCCCACTGCTCCGCCTGCTTGCCACGCACCGCGAAGGAAACGCGCTCACGCGCGGCTTCCGGCTGTAAGTTCGTCAAGAAGTAAATGTCGACGTCCCCGGTGCGACGGTGCAAGAAAGTGAGCCCGTCGCTCTGGCGTTCTCCCTCCAGAACAAAGTCCGGTTCGATGTAGCGCCGCAGCAGCGCCAGCAGCTCCCGCTGTGCGGGCCTTAACGGAGGCGTCTTGGCGTATGGCTGTTCGTTGGAGACGAACGGCACGTGGACAAACTGGTATTGCGGCAAATAGTGCGCGGCGGGATACCGGCCTCCCCAGATCCTTTCCGCCAGCCGCCGTACTTCGGCATCCAAGGCCTGGCGGCGCAACATCCCCACGGAGGACTCGGGCAAGCAGTCTAGCGCGATCACCACGCCGCCCGCGGCGGCGAAACGTTCCATGACCCGCAAGGTTTCGACCGGCAGCGCCCGGATCCGTTGAACCATCAGCACCCGGTAGGAATGCTCGCCGATCTGCAACCGGCCGCCGGAAATCCGCGCCCGGTTCTGGAGAACGTCGTCGTTGACCGGGTCGTAATCATAGCCGTTGGCCACCAGCGTCTTGGGCAAATCGCCGTAGGGCATCACGCGCCTCTCGATGCCCCAAACGGCCTTCTCGCTCCACGCCTGGGCTTGCGGGGAATAGATCAAAATCTCGCCGGTGAAATTCCCCTGACGGCAAAGGAACGAGCAGCGCGCGACGTAATCGGCCAAATGCCGGTAATACGGCCACCAGGGGTTCCAATGGCTGATGCGCTCGGCAAAGGGCACGTCCCGCTCGGGGGCGGCCTCTTTCTCAGGCGAGTAAACGTAGCCGTGGTTGTAAAACTGGGTGATGCCGTCGCGCAGGAACGCGTCGGTGGCGCGCTTCAGTTCTTCCAACGTGGCCCGGTATCGTTCCTGGTGGATAAAGGTATAGGCTTCAGCGGAGACCCAGGGACGGCCGTAGAAGCGTGCCGCTGCCACCGTGGCTTTGCGCGGGTCGGCGACGGTCTCGAAACGCGCCGTGGTGACTTCAGTCTCGGGCCGGTGAATCGACCCCGCCGCCTGCATGATCTCCGGAGCGAAGCGGTAATGAGGCTGAATCCGCGCCGCCACGCCGGCCGCGCCGATGGTCTCCCTCAGAGTGCGAAACACCGACCCCAGCGCCCTCTCGTGCAGGAAGTGATTCACGTCGTAGCGCACCCGCGGGGTCAGCTCTCCGATGTCCCACCACAGGGCAGGCAAGTACCGCCTCAGGTCGTAGCCCTTGACCTTGTGGAAGGCGTCCAGCAGGTCGTTACTCCACAGAATCGTGTCCGGCAGCGGTACGACCTCGAAGCTGTCGCCGAAAAATGAGTCTACCGTTGTGCCCAGGCGGTTGCCAAAAGCGCGGCGGAAGGTCCCCGTCAAGAATTCGCAATAGCGCCGCATCGCGGCCGCGTTGAAGTGGTCGACAACCCAGTTGCGCGGCCGGAAGTTCTGCGAGGAGTTCTGCTGGCCTGTGTATTCCAGCCGGAAAGCGGTGATCCGCCAGCGCCCCTTCGGAACCGCCCACCGCAGCCGTTCGCCATTAAGTTGGCCGGACAGGTCGATAAGGCTGGACTCCTCCATTACCCGGCCGTCCCATCGCCCGGCGACAACTGCCACAATCTGGTGAGCGTCCGCCGGGTTGCCTTCCGGTTCGGTGACATACTCAAACAGCCCGGCTTTTGGGATCCGGGAGCGGTCGTAGCGCGGAAGCTCCGCCTCGAAGCCAGCCGGACCTTCCACGTCCAGCCAGCACGGGGCCAGTACCTTGGACCGATCTTGCGGCGGAACCCAGAAGCCGCCGAAATCCCAGCCAGGGCCAAACGTAATGGCGACCTCCATGCCGCGAGCGTCGGCCTGGTCGAGGGTGAATCGCACCATCTCCAGCCACTCCTCGGAAAGGTAAGGAATGTTCCCCTTCTCGTACCACTCCCACACCGCGATGATTTCGACCCCGCCGATACCGTTCGCCTGCATCTGGTCGAGATGCCAGACGATGCCCTCCCGCGTCACGGCGCTCCCCGGCCACCACCAACGTGTGTGGGGACGGTAGGACCGGGGCGGCTCACGCCAGCCGAATCGGAGCTGAGTCAATGTGGACTGGGCTTGGCCAAGGGCTGGCGCCCGCAAGGCAGCGCCGGCTGAGGTCGCGACTGCGATGAACCCACGCCGGGCGAGGCGGACACTTGTCTCTTCAGTCTGATGGATGGATCCTTCTTTCATCGTTTCCAGACTAATGGAAACGGGCGGGCGCTGGCCGTGTAGCCGGCGCCCGGCATGGCAGGCTGGCCCTACGTCAGTCGCTGACGACCGGCTTACCTTCGGCATCCAGGTGCGGATAGGGCCCGCCGCGGCGGAACTCGTCCACAATGTAACGGTCGAATTGCGGCGTAGGCTCAAACCAGCCCGGGACCCGCAGGTGCTGCTTGCACACTTCTTCGTTCAGCTCCACACCCAGCCCCGGCTTGTCCGGCACCGTGATGTAGCCGTTCTGAACGATCGGCTTGGGCAGCCCGGTCACCAGATCGTCCCACCAGGGAATGTCCACGGCATGGTTCTCCATGGCGACGAAGTCCTTGATGGTGGCGATCATGTGCACGCTGGCCATGCAGCCCACCGGCGAGCCTGCAAAATGCACCGCCGTCGGAATCCCGAACATCGAGGCGTAGTCGGCGATCCGCTTGGTCTCCCGGATCGCCCCCGACGTCAACGGGTCGGGATGGATCATATCGACGGCCCGGTTCTCGATGAACGGCCGGAAGCCCTCCTCCAGCCCGAACAGGCTCTCGCCGGTGTTGATCACCGTGGTGGTCGCCTCACAGATCTCCTTGTAAGCCTGCCAGTTCTTTGGTGAATCGCCGCGCCCAAGCGTCCCGACCTGGAGCGGATCCTCCATCCAGGCCAGATCGTAGGGTTCGAAGGCCCGCGCGTAACGGATGCTGTCGTTGACGTCCAGCGGCCCAAAGTGATCCGCCGCCAGGGGCTGATCCCAGCCTATGGCGTCCTTGACCGCCACCAGATACTCGCATAGGTGCTGGAGCCCCTTGGTGGTGGCCACCCCCCGCGAGTTTACCGCCCCCGGAATGTGCCGCACCAGCGAGGTCCCCAGGTCCATCTTGAAAAACGTGTAGCCCATCTTCTTGCGCCGCAGCAGCCGCGCCGCGAACACCTTCGGATCGGCTGTCTGATCGGTGTCGCAGTAAATCCGCACCCGGTCCCGGTACTTGGAGCCGATCAGCCGCCAGCAGGGTACCCCGTACACCTTGCCCGCAATGTCGTGCAGAGCGATGTCGACGGCGCTGTAGCCCCCGCCCATCCGCCGCTGGTTGGCGAAGTTGCGGATGCTGTCCAGAATTGGCTCGATCTGAAGCGGGTTGCGCCCCACTAGATGCGGCTTCAGAATCAGCGCCGTGCCCTCGTTGCCGGCATCCCGCACCTCGCCCAAACCGTAGACCCCCTGGTTGGTGTCGATGCGGATGATCGGGTAGTCAAAGTTGGACGCGATGCGGATGGCCCGCATGTCGGTAATCTTGAGCTGGCTGGGGGCCGAGTACTTGTTGACTCCGCCGGCCTGTATGGGCTGGCCGTTCGCCGGCCGGTCGACAAACTTCATCGCCGCGCTCAACCCGGCCGCCGCCATCGCCTTCTCCAGCAGTCTCCGGCGTGAGAACCGTTCCTTCGATGTCATAATTCTCTCCTCCTTATGGTTCAAGTCTATCTCTCAACCAATCGCTTCTTATGAGCCGCGGCCGCCTCAGAATTCAAACCGCCCCATGATGAACAGCTGTCCGTTCAGGCTCCCCATGGTGGAATAACTCGATCCGGTTTGAGGCGCGAATTTGCCGAAATTCTGAGGACTGGTGAGGTTTACCGTGACATCCGGAGTCGTGCCCATGAACCGCACCGGGATATTGATTGCTTCGCACCGGATGCTGAACTTCATCTTCTCCCGGATCGCCCAGCCCTTGGAAATCGCCCACTGCGGCCAAATCATCCACAGCCCCCTGGCAGTGCCGCCGCCCAAAGTCCCCGCGGTCAGAGCATCCGGGTATTTGAACGCATTGATGTTATACAGCGGGTTCTGGGCGCTTTGCGGGAAGCGGTGCTCGCCCATGGACCAGTCTTTCACCTTGACCTGATCATCGGGCAGGATCTGGTTCGGCCGCGAGGGGCCAGGCAAGTAGCGGTATGGACTGCCGCTGAAGCTGAACGTCACCGGAGGCCCGGACTGGAGCGTTTCGATAACCAGGATGGTCCAACCGCCCAGCGCGTGGTCCAGCCAGCCGCCGCTCGAGAGGAACTTCCGGCCCTTCCCCACAGGAATGTCGTACATCGCCTGCGCGATGATCCGATGCCGCCGGTCGAAGCTGGTCGGGGCCTTCGTCAACCGCCAATTGTAATATTGCCAGCCGTCGCCGACGCTGCCGGAAAGGTTCTTGCTCCAGGTGTAGTGCGCGTTGAGCGTCAGCCCGTCTTCCGCATAGCGCTTCTCGACGCGCGCTGTGAAACCATGGTAGGAGTTATGGCCGCCGTTGGTGATGTAGGAGATGGTCCCGAACTGCGTGTAGGGCCGATAGTTCTGAACCGCCCGCGAAACCTGGTCTTTGAACGCAAGGTCCGCCGAATCGTAGATGGACTTCGGCAGTTGGTTAAAGTTCGCGCTCGTGTTCAGGCGAACGCCGGAAGAGCCTTGGTACAACGCCTCGACCAGCCACGTGGACTTGAATTCGGTCTGAACGCCCGCCGACCAGTTCATGACGTACGGAAGCTGGAAATTGGAATCGATGAACGTGGCGGAACGGCCGCTGTAATTCGTCCCCAAGAACGGAGAGGTGCCGTCCGGGTTGAATCGGAAGTCCCGGTTCGGAGGCCCCTGTGACAAGAAGAAGGCCGGGCGGGGGTCGCCGGGAAGCTGTTGAGCCACAGCCGTTGCGGTGTATTCCTGGAAACCCGCGCTGGGCATCACGTCATCGGTGTACATGCCCCAGGAGCCGCGGAACACCATGCCGCGCCGGAAATTCCAGGCCATGCCCACCCGCGGCTGAAAATTGTTCCGGTCGGTCTTGTAGGTGCCGCCTTTGGGATGGGTGATGGCGCCCATGAGGCCCGTGAGCGGGTCGGTTACCGTTGGGTTGAAAACCGACTGGTGATCCCACTTGTCGCGGAACGGCGTCTCCAGCGTGTAACGCAGCCCGAGGTTTAAGGTTAGGTTACGCGTGGTCCGCCAGTCGGTTTGCACGTAAGCGCCGTGGCTCCACCAGCGCGGCAGCCGGCTCCAGATCTGCTGGGTGAACGTCGCCGAAGACACGGCCCCCGTCAGGAAAGATGCGAAAGTGTTGCCGGTGTTCGGCGTGAACGGCAGGGCGGTGCCGCCGGTTCCGAAGCTGTAGCTGCCGGAGGGAAGCACAGCGTCGATGTTGTTCTGCCGGGTCCGGATCAGCTCATAACCGAACTTAATCGTGTGCCGGGATAGGATCTTCGTTGTGTTGTTCTGGAAGGTCACTTCCTCGTTAATGTTCTTTTGATAGGCGCCGGGCCCGATCCCATACAGCCCGAAGCTGGGGAAATTCTCCGGGCCGACATTGGGAATCCCAAGCTTGGCGGCCCATCCCTTTCCCACCGTGGGCGGGTCGATCGTGCTGACCCTCCGGCCGAAGCCCAGCCGGACCTCATTCATCAGCGTGGGGCTGAAGGTGTGGTAGTCGCCGAAAGCCCAGTTCTGCTGATCGATTGGGTTCGGCCTCCCAAAGCTGAAGCTGGCGCTGTCCAGCTCGCGGTTGTTGACGTAAGCGTTAATCCGGCCCAGTACGCGGTGGCGGTTCCATGAATTCCGAATAAAAAACTTGTGATTGGGGTTGACCTGATGATCGAACTTGGTGTCGAAGCGGCTGCGGTAGGAGCGGTAGATGGTGGTGCCGAGCCAGTTGTTGCTGGGCCCTGAGCGGGTGTAGCTGCCCAGCAGGTTGGGGGGAGCCCAGGGATTCAAGGCAAGGAAGTTGACGGCCACCGGGTCAAACTGCGACTTGGGGATCATCTTGTTCGGGAAGGGATCCGCGGTCCACGTGCTTCCTACAAGGCGCATAGACTTCGGATCATAGATCGGGTAGCCTCCGCCTGAAACCTGCGGGAAACTGAAATCGCCGGCCAGCATATTCAGGTCCGGCACGGTCGCAGTCTGAGGCTCATCCGCCTTCTCATGATGCCTTCCGTAAGCAAACAGGAAAAAGGTCTTGTTTCGCCCATCGTAAAGCTTCGGGAGGATCACCGGACCCGACACGGACAACTGGGCCTGGTGGAATGTGAGAGGACTCGAACGCTTCCCTTGCTCCAGATACCCCCGGTGGGTCATCGGCTGATTCGTCCAGCGGTCCTCGAGGGAGCCGTGAAACTCATTGGTTCCGCTTTTGAAAGTGAAAGCCAGAACGCCGCCGGAGGAATGGCCCATCTCCGCCGGAGCGCCGATGGTGTAAAGCCTCGCCTCGGCGAGCGCCTCAAGCGCTGGCTGGACTGATGTGTTGACATCGCCGATCTCATTGGTGATCGCGGTCTTGCCGCTGATCCCGTCCAAGGTAAAGCCCAGCTCGCTCGGTGGCTGTCCCACCACGCTGATGTTCGCGCCGCTCACCTGCACGCCCGCCAAGTAGTACGGGAGCCGGTGCGCCTTGTTCTGTAGGATCGGCAGTTGCCGTATCGTAGATGCCATCAGCGCATGGGTCACCTGAGAAGTCTCGGTCTGAAGCAGCGGCGCCGCCCCGGTCACCATCACTGACTCGGTGGTGGCCCCGAGCTCCAGCTTTACATCCACCCGCGGCACCTCCCCTGCCCGCAGCTCAAGACCCTTTTGAACGTAGGACTTAAAACCAGCCGCCTCCACCGTCAGCTCATACTCGCCTACGGCCAAAAACGGAATGTAGTATGCGCCTTCGGCATTGGTGACGCCGGTGGAGACAAAACCAGTCGCCACATTCTTGACCGTCACCTTCGCCCCCGGAACCAGAGCGCCGGTGGGGTCCGTGACGTTTCCGACCAGTGTCGCTGTGCGGGCCGCCTGGCCCAAAGCGACGGTAGTGAAAACAAATACTAGAATGATTGTCCGAAAAGCTTGCATCGCTGCCTCCTCTCGAGAAACTCGTATCACAACATCAAGGCCGGCGCGCTCATAGTTGTCGCCGGCGTGTAAATAGCAACCTTTTTCCTCGTTTCACTAACAACCCAACACCCCAGGCATTCCTTCGACACCCTTTTATCCCAATCAGTCTGTGTGTATTGTACTCCTCCCGAGTTGCAGTGCAGCCCCAATCTTTCAGTTTTTTCTGCCCCCCGTAGCTGCGTTCCTGTTTGACGGCTCAGGCATTCCTCCTTCACCAAATCCGGAACATTGAAGAGGAAACCTTTGCCTCTAAGCCATGAGAGGTTTTATTATACGCCGTCCCGCCGCGCCAAGAATAGAACGGATGCACCCGAAAAGTTGCACCAATCTACCCAAACGGGATCCACGGTCGGCAACTGCCATACATCCGGCGGCAGGATCGGGCCCCGACGTCCCCTCGATTCCCAACGGCAACGGCCGTCCAGAGCGGAATAGGACGCCGTCCGCGGCCGCCGGCCAACGCCCGAAAGCGCGTCTCGAGAACATTGCGCCTAGGAGCCTCAGTAGTCGCTGGTGCGTTCGTTGACCCAGACGCCGTCGACATTGTAGTGCGGCCAGGGCCCGCCGGTCCCGCGGCCGACAAAGCGCACCTTGTCGTACTCGGGCGTCGGCTCGAAGTAGCCGGGCTCGCGAAGGTGCTGCTTGACAACCTCTTCGTTAAGCTCGAGGCCCAGGCCAGGCGCATCAGGGACCGTGATAAAGCCCTTGTCCACGATCGGCTTGGAAACGCCCGTCACCAGCTCTTCCCACCACTTCAGAAAGTCGATCGCGTGAACCTCCATGGCCACAAAGTTGCGCATGGTGCAGGCCGCGTGGGCGGCGGCGAACGTTGCCACCGGCGAGCCGGCCATGTGCAAGACTGTGGGGATGTTCTGTTCGTGCGCATAGTCGGCAATGCGCTTGGTTTCCAGACACCCGCCCGCCGTGCCCGGATCGGGATGGATCAGATCCACGGCTCGGTTGTCGATCAGTGGCTTGAAGGCCTCCTTCAAACCGAAGCCGTCCTCGCCGGTCAGGATCTTGGAAGCGGTGGCCGCCTTCACTTCCTTGTAGTCCTGCCAGCGGGTAAAGCCCATGGTCCCAAACAGGTCTTCTATGAACGCCAGCTCGTACTTCTCCCAGGCTTGGCACACGCGGATCGCATCCTTCACGGTGCGGACGCGGAGGCTGGCGGTGTCGGTAGCTAGAGGAGTCTCCCAGCCGATAGCGTCCTTCACGGCTGCAATGAGCTCGCCGGCGTACTCCAGCCCCTTTTGGGTCGGGGAGCCGTACATATCCACATTTCCCGGCCGGACGTTGATGAAGTTATAGGTGATGTCCATCTTGAAATATGTGAAGCCCAGTTTCTTGCGGGCCAGCATCCGCTCGGCGTACTTCTTGGGATCGCTGGTCCCGGTGGTGTCGGCGTAAAGCCGCACCCGGTCCATCTTCTTGTCGCCCAACAGTCGCCAGACGGGGACCCCGAATACCTTCCCGTTGATGTCGTGCAAACAGATGTCGATCGCCGAGTAGCCGCCGCCCTGCCGCCCGTGGCCGGCGTAGGGACGGATGGCGTCCAGGATGCCGGTGATATCGAGCGGATTGCGGCCCACCAGCAGCGGCTTGAGGCCGAGCGCGGCGCCCTTGTGTCCGCCGTCGCGGACCTCGCCCAGCCCGTAGACGCCCTGGTTGGTGTCCATGCGGATGATGGGGTAGTCAAAGTTCGCGGCGACGGTCACCGCACGCAAGTCGGTGATCCGGAGATCGCTCGGCGAAGAGTACTTGTTGATGGGACCATAGCGGACCGCGCCGCCGCGGCCGGGTCCCGCGCTGGGTTGACCGGCTCCGCCGCGCCCCTGGGCAGAAGCAGGGGACGGAGTGAGCTTAAAGATGGCGCCGAGTCCGCTGGCGGCTGCGGCTTGCCACAGCATCCGGCGGCGGCTCAAGCGGGTCGATCGAAGATTACTCATAGGACATCCTCCTCTTGGCTCCCGCCTTTAACCGGCACAGGAGAGCCCTATGATAATCGCCCACAAAACCAGCGGCCCCTGCCGATGGTTAGGTTAAGGCTCACTCCACGGAACGACGGGGCAGGTAGAGTGTGGGCGAGGAATCCGCGCCCGAGGCGCTGGGCGGAGCAAGTCTCTCCCGTAGGAGGCCCAGGAAGGCCCTGCTGCGGGGCCGGCCATTGTTGGAGGCAAACTCCACGCGCCGCAGAAAAACCAGTGCGCCGAGCACATCCGCGTCCCGCACCACGGTCAGCCCGGCCCGCTCGCGCTGCTGCTGAAGGTACTGCTTCAGATCCTCCCGCAGCCGCCGTTGCAGCTCCGCCGCGTAGAGATTGGACGGGCGGCTCTCATAATAAAGCCCGCTTTGCAGCGTGCGGTAGGTGCGGATCATGGCGTCCAGCGCCTCACGCACGTCTTGATCGACGACCGTGGGAGCCGCCTCGGTATGCCGCAACAGCGCCTGGGAAAGAAAGTGGATCAGCGCCGAATTGCGCTCCAGAAACCTTTCCGTGATTTCGATGTCCGGGTGCGGCAGTTGCTCGGGATCCGGTTCCGGAGGGCGCTCGTGGCGGTGCGCCTCTTGAAGGTGGGGGCAATCCAGAGGGCAGTACAGCGTGACCTCGCGCGAGGTCCCGCAGCAGGGCGCGCAGATTTCCGACCGCAGAGCGGGGCAGAAGCGCCGGGGCCGGCGGGTTTCGCAGATGGCGCAAGGGGACGAAGCTTTAGCGGCCATGTCCAAAGATCCTCTCGTAGGTGCGCCGGAAAAAGCCGTCCGTCATTCCGGCGATGTAGTCACAGACCACTCGGGGCGGCTCCTCGGCGGCGGCCTGTTGGCGATACGGCTCCGGCAACTGCCCTGGGTCTCGGATGAAGAATTCGAACAGCTCCGCCAGTTGCGCCGTCACGCGGGAGCGCTCCTGCTGAAGAGGCTCGGAGCAATACACGCGCCGGTGCAGGAAGCCCTTCAGGGCGGAGGCGGTCGCTGCGGCATCGGGGGTGAACACCGCCAGGCGGCGGGGATAAGCGCGCACTTGGTCAACGCTGGAGACGCCCGCCCCCGTGGCTGCGGCATACGTGCCCTCTATAAGTCCGCCCACCAGCAGATCGATCAGCAGGCGCAGCGCCTCCAGAAACCGGATCCGCTCCGCCGCCCCGGGAAACTGCGTATCCACTTCCTCCAGGATCCGGCCGAAGTAAGGGACCGCTGCCGCCGCCTCCGCCGCCGTAAACAGGCCGGCCGAGAACGCGTCGTCTAGGTCCGCCGTATTGTACGCAATTTCGTCGGCCAGGTCGATCAGTTGCGCTTCCAACGGAGGGCGCAGTCCGGGGAGGTATTCGTCGAGCTCCGGGAATTCTCCGGGCGCCAAGTCGCGGGAGTGCTTAACAATCCCCTCGCGGACTTCAAAGGTCAGGTTCAGGCCAGGGAAGCGGGCGTAGCGCTGCTCAAAATGCTCGACGATCCGCAGCGCATGCAGATTATGGTCGAAACGGCCTCCGTAGCGCTGCATTTGGCGGTTCAATTCTTCTTCGCCGGCGTGAGCGAACGGAGGATGCCCAATGTCGTGCGCCAAAGCCAGGGCTTCGGTCAGCTCCTGATTGAGATCCAACGCGGCGGCGGCGGTGCGGGCGATTTGGGCAACCTCGATGGTGTGGGTGAGGCGGTTGCGGAAGTGGTCCGAAAGAGCCGGGGGGAAGACCTGAGTCTTGTCCTCCAGACGGCGGAAGGCGCGGGCATGGACGATCCGGTCGCGGTCCCGCTGGAACTCGTCACGGTAGGGATGGGGCAGTTCCGGATAGCGCCGCCCGCGCGACGCCGCCGCATCCAATTGCAATGCGCAGAGGCTCAGTTTCATGTGCCGGCGCCGGCCGTCGCCGCAGCGATGGCATCCAGCGCCTCAACAGCGGCTCGTCCCACCGGACCGGGCGCCGAACGCAACGGCTCCAGCAGCTTGCGGGCCTCCTCAGGCCGAGAGGGAGCCAGCAGCCGTGCCAGGGTGATGGTCGCTTGCTCTTTGGACACCAGAATCGTCGGCCGGTCGATCAGGCTCTTGAGCAACTTCTCCGCATCGGCCGTTTTCCCCTGAACCGCATAGACCTCTGCCAGCGCCAGCTTGGCCAGGCTGGCATAGGCAGAGTTGCCCTCGGCCGCTAGATTGAGCTGGCGCACGGCCTCATCCAGGCGGGCGGGGTCGGAAGCCGCGCGGCCCCCCAGGAAATACCGCGCAATCAGCGCCTCTTCGCTGCGGGGATGCTTCGAAACAATCTGCTGAAGCGCCCTTTCGATGGCGTGCTCCTTCTCCTCGGCTGTTGGAAACGCCGATGGCCCGTAGAGCGCCGGAGGGCCGATGGGAGCCTGCATCATATCCATCGCCGCAGCCAGTTCCTTCTGCCGCACCGACTTCTGATACCGGCTGTAGAACACCCAGCCGGAGACCAGCACCACCACCGCCAAGGCGGCAACCCCGATGCGGATGATCTGCCGGCGGTGCTGCTCCAGAAATTGGACGGTTTGCCCGACTTCCTGGGCGAACTTGTCCTGTTTGAGTTGCTTGCGAGTAAGCCTGTCCACGGAAACCTCAGGGAGAATTCTGATGTTAACACGGCGCAGGCCGCCGGTGTGATACATTCACGAATCTGTACCCTGCCGGCAGGAGGAAGCGTGAAGCTGACATTGCATTTGGTGCGCAGCACCATCGTTGCGGCGCTGGGCGGCCTGCTCTTCGGATTCGACACGGCGGTGATCGCCGGGGCTACCCAGGCCCTTACCGACCTGTTCCATTTAACCCCCAACCAGCTCGGCATCACGGTGGCTAGCGCCTTGGTCGGGACCATTCTGGGCGCGATGCTGGCTGCCTATCCCGTGGATCGCTACGGGCCGCGGGGCAGCCTCCGTCTGACCGCCACGCTGTACTTCATTTCCGCCATCGGCTGCGCTGCCGCCTGGAACTGGCCTTCGCTGCTGGCGGCCCGCTTTGTGGGCGGCCTGGGCATTGGAGCCAGTTCGGTGATGGGGCCGATGTATATCGCTGAAATTGCCCCGGCCCGCCTTCGGGGGCGGCTGGTGGGCTTCTTCCAGTTCAATGTCGTGCTCGGGATCTTGACGGCCTATTTCAGCAACTATGTGATCGGACAAATGGGCTTTGGCGATGCCGAATGGCGCTGGAAGCTAGGCGTCGCGGCAGCGCCGGCAGCGCTGTTCTTCGCCCTGCTGTTCGGCATTCCCCAGAGCCCCCGCTGGCTGGTCAAGAAACAGCGGGTGGAAGAAGCCCGGTCGGTCCTGGTGATGACCGGCGAAGAGAACTACGAGCAGGAACTGCGCGAGATCGTCGAGTCGATTGACGCCGAGCACGGCCACGGCGACGAGCCGCTGTTTACCCGGAAATACGGCAGGCCGATCTTTCTGGCGGTCTCCATCGCCATGTTCAACCAGCTCAGCGGCATCAACGCGATTCTGTACTACTTGAACGACATCTTCACGCGGGCCGGCTTCAGCAAGGTCAGCGGGGACTTGCAGGCGGTCGCGGTGGGAGCCACGAATCTGATCTTCACCGTGCTGGCCATGTCGGTCATCGACAAATTGGGCCGCAAGAAAATGCTGCTCGTCGGCGCTCTCGGAACTGCGGCTTCGCTGGCGGGGGTAGCCTGGGTGTTCGCCACCCAACGCCACGAAGGCGCGCTGGTGTGGCTTCTGGTCAGCTTCATCGCCTTCTTCGCTTTCTCACAGGGAGCGGTGATCTGGGTCTACATCAGCGAGGTCTTCCCCAACCGGGTGCGCGCCAAGGGTCAGAGCCTCGGGAGCTTTACCCACTGGTTTATGAACGCCCTGATCTCCTGGACTTTCCCGCTTTTGGCCGCCTCCTCGGGATCGGCGCCCTTCGTCTTCTTCTCCGCCATGATGGTGTTGCAGTTTTTTGTCGTGCTTCTGTTCTACCCCGAAACCAAGGGCGTCTCTCTGGAACAGATGCAGAAGCGCTTGGGAATTCGCTGAGGCATCCGTCGGCCGCCTAAGGCGGCAGCAGACGGTTGCGAATCGCGTAGCGAATCAACCCGGCCAAGTCCGGGATGCCCAGCTTGGCCATCATCTTCACCCGGTGGGTGCTGACGGTCTTGGGGCTCAGCTCGAGGCGCTGCGCGATGTCTTTAGTACGCAGCCCGGCAACCACCATATTAAACACCTGCCGCTCGCGCAACCCGAGTTGATCGTAACGCCGCCGTCGTTGCGAGGGCTTGGGCGGAGAAAAGACCGACGCCGGGTCGATCTGCGGCGAGAGATAGATCGAACCGCCGAGCACCGCGCCGAGCGCATCCAGGAGGCATTGCAACGTGTCGCTCTTCAACAAGTACCCGCTGGCCCCGCAGTGCAGAGCATCGAGAACGGCCTGGCGGTCGCGCACCATCGAAACTAGGACTACGCGCGGCCGGTGCGCCGCTTCGAGCAGCCGCCGCGTGATTTCCAGAGGATCCAGTCCCGGAAGTGCGTGGTCGAGAACCACCACGTCGGGCCGCACTCTGTCGGCCAGACGCAAAACCTCAGGCCCATCCGCGCACTGCCCTGTGACTTGAAACCGGCCGCTGGCCTCGCAAGCCCAGACGGCGGCCTCGCGCCACATCGTCTGCTCGTCCGCCAACAGGACAGCGTGCCGTCCGCCGGCCGTCATCTTGAATATCGTAACCTCTCAAGGCGCGGCGCGGAGGCAACCGGGGGCGGCCGCAGCGCCCTGCCCCCGGCTTGGCAGCGGGCCCGCACCTTTCTATCCGAAGCTCCGCACGGCGATCGGTTCACTTTCGAAGACTTCGAAAACCGTGTAGAGCTTGGTGATCTGGAGCAGATCCTTGACCCGCTTGGTCAGCCCGAGGAGCTTCAGCGTACCCCCCTGGTTGGTCACCGTGGTGTATGCGCTGACCAGCTCTCCGATGCCCGAGCTGTCGATGTAGGACACATCGCTGAGGTTGAGAAGAATCTTCTTGTTGCCCTTGGCGACCAGGTCGCGGATGTTCTCCCGCAAAGCGCTGGCGCCCTCTCCTAACGTAATCCTTCCGGCGACGTCTACCACCGTCACGTCCCCTACTTGGCGATTGGTCACTTGTATGCTCACTCTCGATTCCTCCTAATGAGAACAGATCTTTCGGCTGTCAGGGCGCATGAATCAGGCGCTTCACCAACCTCACCTCAGCTCCGGTGGGATTCAGCTTCCGCACCTGGAACTCATCCACGAAGGCGCGAATCAGCAATAGCCCCCGGCCTGACTGGTGCAGCAGATTCTCCTCGGCCAGCGGATCGGGAAGCGAATCCGGATCGAAACCGGATCCTTCGTCAGCCACAGTGACCAACAGGCGGTCTTGATCCACGGAAGCGCTTAGATGCACCTTCTTATGGGCGCTGTAGCGGTTGCCATGAACCACGGCATTGACCACCGTTTCCCGGACGGCCATGCTGATTTTGTGCAGCTCCTCTTCGGGGAACCCCGCCTCGCGGGCGACTTTCAAGACCAGCTCCTCCGCGCTGTCCACGCTGTCCAGGGTCGAGTCCAAGTAGACATCCACAGCCTGGGTATTGCCGTCCATTTTGCCGCCCATGGTTGTCACGACCGCCCGATTTGACGCCACGCCGATGCAGCCAAGTTGAACCGTTACAATAAAATAGTCGCATTTTGAATGTCAAGACACAAGCCGGCAAGCCGGACCGCGCGCAGCAGGAGCGCGCCCGCCCCCGGCGCCGCTATCCCGCCGGGCCGGTCGTCGGCGTCGGCGCCATCATTTTGAATCGCGGCAAAGTGTTGCTGGTGCAGCGGGCTCGGGCTCCACTGAAAGGCCTCTGGTCGCTACCCGGCGGCGTCCTGCACGCCGGCGAACGGCTGCGGGATGGGGTCCGCCGCGAGGTGCGCGAAGAGACCGGCCTGGAGGTGGAGCCGCTCGGCATCTTCGAGGTGTTTGAGCGCATTCAAAAGGACGCGCGGGGCCGGACGCAGTATCACTACGTCCTGGTCGACTATCTGTGCCGGCCCATGAGCGGCGCACTGCGCGCGGCCGACGACGCCGGCGCCGTCCAATGGGTCGCCCGGGAAGATCTGGAACGCTATCCGATTACGCCTGGAACGCTGGAAGTGATTCGCCGGGCGATGCGCAAAGGCAGACGGAGGTTGCTGGCGGGATGAATGCCGTAGGTGCCGGGCTGCTCGAGTACAACGCGCTGAAGGAGCTGCTGGGGCGTTACTTATCCAGCCCCTTGGGTAGAAAAAGGCTGGAAGCGTTGGCCCCCAGCTCCAGCCGCGAACAGTTGGAACAAGAGCTGGCTCAGACCGGCGAAGCCATCGAGTATTGGAAAGCCTCCTCCCGCCCCCAGCCCGCCGTGCGAGGCGCCGCCGTGCGGCTCCGCTTTGATTCACTCACCGACCCTGCGGATATCCTGGCCAAACTCCGCATAGAGGGAAGTTGCCTCGAAGTCAAGGAGATTCTTGCCCTGAGCGTTCTCATGGACGTTTCCGGGGATGTCCGGCGGGTTCTCGCCTCCGTGGCCGGACGTTTTCCGAAACTGGCTTCGGTGGGCCAAAAGCTGGCGGATTTCCATTCGCTTCCGGGCGAATTGTCCTCCCGCTTCCTTCCCGACGGAAGCGTGGCGGATCATGCCAGCCCCGAACTAAGCCGCATCCGGCGCGAGATCGAGCGCCAGAGGCGTTTGGTCCAGGAGTCGCTGGAGCGGTTTGTCGAGCGCCACCGCGAGAACGGCGTGCTTCAAGAGGATTTTGTCACCATCCGCAACGATCGCTTTGTGGTGCCGGTCGTGGCGGGGCGGCAGCGCCGCATCGAAGGAGTCGTGCATGGCTCGAGCGGCAGCGGACACACCCTGTTCGTCGAACCGCTCGAGACCATCGAGCTCAACAACGAGCTGGTGCGCCTGCACGAGGAAGAGCTCCGCGAAGTGCACCGCATCCTGCTCGATGCCACTCAGCGGCTCCGGGAACGCTGCGCCGCCATTCAAGCCTCGGCCGAGGCGCTGGGAGAGCTGGAGTGGCTGTTCGCCAAAGCGGCTTTCGCCGCCGACTTTCAATGCGTGCTGCCGCGCTTCAGCCCGGAGGCGCCGCGCCGCCTGTATTTGAAGCAAGCCCGGCATCCTTTGCTGGAGGATGTCCTGCGGCGGCAAGGCAAAAGGCCCGTTCCCGTCACCCTGGAGCTCAACGAGCAACAGCGGACCCTGTTGGTGAGCGGCCCCAACACCGGCGGCAAGACCGTCACACTGAAGACCGTGGGCCTATTGGCGCTCATGGCGCAGTCCGGCTTGCCGCTGCCCTGCCAAGAGGCCGAGCTTCCCGTCTTCGAGCAGGTGCTGGCCGACATCGGCGACAACCAGTCCATTCAGGAGAGCCTGAGCACCTTCTCGGCGCACGTCAACCGCCTGCGGCAGATGATCGAAATGGCGGACTCCGGTGCGCTAGTGCTGCTCGATGAGCTCGGCCGGGCCACCGACCCGGAAGAGGGAGGGGCGCTGGGGACGGCCGTGCTGGAGCATTTTCGCAGGACAGGCGCGTTTACTCTCGCCTCCACCCACCTGCTGGCGCTCAAAGCCTACGGGGCAAGCACTCCGGGCGTTCTGAACGCCGGCATGGGCTTCAACGAGGAAACGCTGGAGCCGACCTACACGCTGCGGCTCGGCGCGCCGGGAAAATCGGCGGGCCTGGAGATTGCGCAGCGGCTCGGCATGCCGCCGGAGCTGATGGAACAGGCGCGGCAGCGGCTCACGCGCCAAGAGCAGGACATCGCCCGTTTCCTGGCCGAGCTGGACAGGCGTCTGGAAGAAACCGCGCGGCTCGCCGAGGAGCTCAGAAAGCAAAAAGAGGCCCTCGCCGCGCGGGAGCGCGCTCTGGCGAAAGAGTGGGCGGAACGCGAATCGGCCAAGCTGAAGGAGATTGACCGCCGTTGCCGGCTCGCCCTGGAGCGTTTCGAGGCGCAGGCCCGGGAGACGATCGACAGAATCCTTTCGGACGCCACCCAGAAAAGAGAGGCGGCGCGGGCCATGCGCCAAGTGGGCCGCCTGAAGCGTGAGCTTCAACAGGAAATGGAAGTCACCGTGCTCGCCGCGCGCGACGAAGCCAGGCGCGGCGAACTGGAGAAGCCCAAGATCGTCGAAGGCGCGCGGGTACGCTTGAAGGGGCTCGCCGAACCGGCTCAGGTGCGCCGCCTGCTGGGAGAGGAAAAGATCGAGGTTCAGGCCGGCTTCATGAAGCTTCAGGTTTCCGCCGACGAAGTCCTGGAGGTGCTGCCCCCGGCCGAGACCAAGAAGCTTCCGGCAAGGATTTCGTTCGACGCCGCGCCGCTGGACGCAGGAGCCGTGCGGGAGATCAACGTCATCGGCCGGCATGCGGAGGAGGCTTGCCGGCAGGTGGAGAAGGCTCTGGACAACGCCGTCCTGGCGGGCGTGACGCGCCTGCGGGTCATCCACGGCCACGGCATGGGGGTCCTCAAGCGGGCCGTGGCCGAGCTTCTCACCGGACATCCGCACGTGGAGAAGTTCTACCCAGCCGAACCACACGAAGGCGGCGCCGGAGCGACCATCGTCGAGCTAAAGAGCTGACAGCTCCGCCAGAACCTGCACCGCGTGGCCCTGAGGTTTCACCTTCGCGAAAATCTTGCGGATCCGGCCATCCTTGCCGATCAGAAAGGTGGTGCGCTCAATGCCCATCACCTTCTTGCCGTACATGTTCTTTTCTTTCCAGACGCCGTAGGCGGCCGCCGCCTTGTGCTCCACATCGCACAGCAGGCTAAAGGGCAGGCCGTACTTCGTTTTGAACTTCGCCTGCGCTCCTGGAGCGTCGGGGGAGACGCCCACAATCACGGTATCCGCAGATCCAAACTTGGGCGCGGCATCCCGGAACTCGCAGGCCTCCGTCGTGCACCCAGGCGTGCTCGCTCTCGGATAAAAATAGAGGACCACGTTCTTGCCGCGCAGACTGGAAAGCCGGAATGGGGCGCCGGCGTCGGTGAGCAGTTCGATCTCCGGAGCGGGATCACCCTCCTGAGGAGCTTTACCGGTTTGTCTCGCCATGCCCCATTAGATTACTCAACCGGCACGGCGGTTCCCTTCTTGCCCTTGGCGCTGAGGTGCTCGATGCGCTCGTCGATCATCGCCCGGATGGCCTTCAGAAACTCCAGGCGCGCGTTCCGGAAATGTCCGGCGGCTTGCTCGGAGCGGCAGCGGAGCATCTCGGTCAAACGGGGGCCCATGCCCATGCACAGGCACTCCGGCGCCGCTTCGGGCGCGTTCGCCGCGGCTCTTCTCTTCCTCATGGGGACGCCTCCTTCATCTCAACCGTCAACTGCTTGTTTTCCAGCTTGGCGCGCACAGGGGTTAGCCCCGCCATGGTGGCGGGCAGACCGATGTGCCGCCGCAGAGTTCCAATTTCGACCACCAGCTCATCCCCTTTTTTGAAGACCCCGACCTCCTCCTTGGCGGCGAAAGGAAGCTGTATCAGCACCGCGTAAGCCCCGTCTCTCTTAACAAAGCGGTAGGGCTCTTCCACCCGGTGCACGGCGGCGGGATCTTCCCCCTCCGGATACAAAGCCTTCGCCAGCTCCTCCAGCCGGCGCATTCCCAGGACCTCCTGCGCAAACAGCGGTACGCGCTTGACCGGCACCGGCGCGAAGTACTCCTCGATCTCCCTAAGAATCTCTTGCTGGGATTTCAGCCAGCGCGAGAACCAGGCGTCGGCGAGGCGGCGCGGCAGCAGGCGGTTCACGATCACCATATCCACGGTCAGCCCGTGGAGGGAGAAGTAGACGAAAGCCCGCTGCGTTTCGCGCAGAACCATCCGCTCGGGATTCGTCGCCAGCCGCACGCTGGTGATGCGCGGATCCTCCAGCAGCTCCTCCACGCCCGCCAGCTTCTCAAACAGCGCCTGCACGTTGGCGAAGTAGCTGTCGGAAGGAAGCTCCACCGGGGAGACCCGGTTGGCGATGGGGCGGACGGCCTTAAGCAGGCTGCGCTGGTATGGAAAAATGTGCTTCATGTACCAGTCGAGCGTGGTGGGCATGCTGACAAAGCGCATCGACTCCGCCGTCGGCGCGCAGTCCAACACGATCACGTCGTAGCGCTGCTCGCGCCGGTACTGGTTGACATACATCATGGCGCTGAGCTCTTCCATGCCCGGCAAAATGGCCAGTTCCTCCGCTTCGACGTCGCTGATCCCCGTGGTGCGCAGCACCGACACGACGTAGGAGGAAATCTCCTTCCAGTGCCGCCGGATCTCCTTCTGGATGTTGACCTCTTGCACGTCCAGGTTTGGGGCGACGGTCAACGGGTCGTAGGTGCGGTTATGGAACAAGTCCGGACACAGATCGAACGAGTCGGCGAGGCTATGGGCCGGATCCACGCTCATGACCAGCGTGCGGCGCCCCATCTGCGCCAGCCGCAAGGCCGTGGCGGCCGCAAGGCTGGTCTTCCCCGTTCCCCCCTTCCCAGTGAACAGGAGGATCCTCATGCTTTCATTGTAGACTGGACTCGAAGGAGCGATATGATTCAGAGCAGGCGAAGGATGCTGCTGGCGCTCGCACTGAGCGCCGGATTAATGGTGTTTGCAGGCTGCCAGAGAGCCCCCAAAGTGGACCCGGCACTGGTGGCCCGCGGCAAGATGGTTTTCGAAGACCAGTGCGCCTTGTGCCACGATGCGGCCACCGCGGAGAAGAAAGTCGGCCCCGGTTTGAAAGGCCTGTTCCAGCGAAGCACGATGGAAAACGGCAAGCCGATCACCGAAGCCACCGTCCGGGAGAATATCGACAAAGGCTCCGAAAACATGCCTTCCTTCAAAGACACCCTCACGCCGGAAGAGAAGGATGCCCTGATTGCGTTTCTGAAAACACTCTAGTCCGACCCTGAGGGCTGACACTCACCCCCTTTCTCCGCCGTCCCGCAGCCCTGCCGCTGTGGGTCAGGCTCTCCTTGCGGGCAGGCTCTTCCTGTGGGGCAGACATTCTTGCCTGCCGGCCTTGGTTCCCTTTACCCACTGCTCTCCCTTCCGCGAAATCTTGCGCTCTGTAGATGCTGCCCCGGCGTCTCCGCGCCCTC
>JAIMAR010000147.1 GCA_023511855.1 Bryobacteraceae bacterium | reverse complement strand
GCGCGGCAGGGCCGCAACCAAACAGGGGTGGCGGCGCTGGTCTCAGCGGCAAAAGGCAAACCACGGAGGACACGGAGAAGGAAAACCACAGAGGGCACAGAGGACACGGAGAAAACAAAACACAACGCGAGAGAGCCGCAACGAAACGGGGATGGCGGTTCTGGTCTCGCCGGCAACGCGCTCCCGTGGCGGCATGGAGATCTTGGCCCGCGGAGAAGATTTCAGGCGGCAGTAGTACAGGGGACGGGGGAAGAGGGGATCCACGGAGAGGACGGGGCGGCTTTCGCAGCTCGCAGCAGGGGTTTGAGATACGCTAAGATGAAGTTTACAGCCGCTATGTTGAGGTTTATCGCGCTGAGGGACTATCGCCTGATGTGGCGGGTGCACCGGTGGCGTCCGCCGAAGTGGGTGCGCCTTTGGATGGTCTGCGCCACGCGAGGCGGGGACGGCTGGCTTTGGGGCCTGCTGGCTTTGGCGGTTTTGCTGATCGGCGGAATGGAGGCTCTGCCCGCATTAGCGGCTGCGGCCGCGGCGACGATGTCCGGTATTGCGCTATTTGTCTGGCTCAAGCGCAGAATCCGCCGCCGGCGCCCGTGCGCGATTCACCCGCACGCGTGGGCCAAGCTTCTTCCGCCGGACAAGTTCTCCTTCCCCAGCGGGCACACGATCACCGCCTTCGCCGTGAGCCTGCCGATCGGGATGCACTACCCGCCGCTAATGGCTCTCCTGCTCTTCTGCGCCACCAGCGTCGCGGTGTCCCGCATCCTGCTCGGGATGCACTTCCTCAGCGACGTGGTGGCCGGCTCCGCGCTCGGCTCGCTGCTGGGCTACACCGCATTCAAGCTCTTCACCTGAGCGAGAGCTGCTCTCCGCAAGGCGGCATCCAGGCGTGCAACGCACGCGCCAACGCCAGGGGCGCTGCCGCCGCTCAGGCGCGCGGAAGGTCAAAAACCGCGGGGGCTCTCAGGAAGCAAGCACTCTGTCAGGATCCAAGGGAAGCCGCGAAAGCGCGGATCCGCGCGTCAATCTGGTCGCGGATGCGCCGGAAGGCTTCCAAGCGCTCCTGCTCCGTGCCAACAACGGCGGCCGGATCTTCAAAGCTCCAATGGATCCGCTCGGTTGGGCCGGGGAACACGGGGCAGCTTTCCCGCGCGTTGTCACACACAGTGATCACATAGCGGAAAGACTGCCCCAGGAACTCGCCGACGGACTTGGAGCGGTGTGAGGAGATGTCCACGCCGACTTCGCGCATGGCCTGGATGGCCTCCGGCCTTACGTATGAGGGATGCGTGCCGGCGCTAAAGACTTCGAAACGGTCACCCAGAAGGCGGCGGAAAATGCCTTCCGCCATTTGGCTCCGGGCGGAGTTTCCCGTGCACAGAATCAAAACCTTAGGTTTGGGAGAAGGATTCATGGTGAGTTCAACGGCTCGCCTGCAAAACGGAGTCCGGTTTGAGGAGATGGCTCCGGGTGCAGCATTCGGCGTAAAGGAAAGAAAGCAGTTCTCTGAGAGCCCCGGCGTGGGCGGCATAGCGCAAGTAGGTGCCTTCCCGGCGCATGGTCACCAATCCCACGTTCTTGAGCCGTTCCAGGTGGTGAGACAGAGTAGAGGCGGGGATTCCCAACTCGGACTGGAGTTCACCTGCCACCATTCCTTCCGGATGGGCCGCCAGCAGCAGCCGCAAGATGCGGAGCCGCGGTTCAGCGCCCATGGCGGCGAACATGTCCGCGTAATGGCTGACTGGCTGATCGCCCATGGCAACTAGCGCCTTATTCGATCGTACCAGAACGGGCGAATGAGAGGAAACCGCGCACGCTGCGCGGGGACTGAACCGGGTCCCCTCTCAGGAAGATGATCCGGGCTCGCCGCCGGGCTGACGTTGCCGCTCGATGAATTCGAGAATGTCGAACCGGTGGACCTGGCGGCCGGGGAAGAAGCTGTTGACGGCGTCTTGCTCATCCTCGAAGACTTCGAATACTGTGGAGAGCTTGGTCAGCACCAGAAGCTCGAGCTGGCGGCGGTTCAAGTTCAGCAGCACCAGCCTGCCGCCGGACTTCTGCAAGGTGGTGTAACAAACGACCATGGCGCCGAGACCGGTGCTGTCGATGAAGTCTACCTTCGCCAGATTCAGAATGATCTTGTTCCGGCCGGCCTCCGCGAGCTGGCGAAGTTTCTCGCGCAACACCGAGGCAGGGCTTCCAACGGTCAATTCACCGGTCAAGTCGAGGATGACGATCCCTTCCCGTTCCCGCTGCTGGATTTCCATGGTGTTTTAGGGGTCCGTATCCATTCTAACTGCGGACGGAAGCAACGGCTGGAACCTTTGGGAGACAAACCTCGAAGCGGGTTCCTTTGCCGGGTACGCTTTTGACGTCGATGCGGCCGCCGTGCGCCTTGACGATCCAGGCCACGAAGCTCAGCCCCAGCCCCATGCCCTTCTTGCCCGCCACGTTGTCTTGGGGCACCCGGTAGAACCTCTCAAAGATGTGGGGCAGGTGTTCGGGAGGAATGCCGCATCCGGTATCCTCCACCCACAGCCGCACCTCGGAGCGTTCCGACTTCAGTCCGACTCGCACTTCCCCGCCCGGCCCGGTGTACTTCACGGCATTGGAGAGCAAATTCGCCAAGAGGCGCTCGTACTGAATGCGGTCGACGTTGGCCACGCAGTTGGGGCTGAGCTCACTGGCCAGACGCACACCCGCTTCTTCGGCCGGGATGCGGAATTGGTCCAGCATATCTTCGGTCAGCGAGGCCAGCTCGAGGGGTTCCCGGCGCAAGGCCAACTGGCCGGATTCGGCCTGGGAGAGCGCCAACATCGCCTTGACCACGTTGGACAGCCGTTCGGTCTCCTCCAGGGCGGTGGAGATCGCCTCGCGCAACTCATCCGCACTGCGGGCGGACATCAACGCCACCTCCAGGTGCCCGCGGACCGACGTGATGGGCGTGCGCAGCTCATGGGACACGTCCGTGGTGAACTGTCTCATCTGCTCGAAGGATTGCTCCAGCCGCTCAATCATGCGGTTGAAGGTTTCGATGAGGCGGTCCAGCTCATCGCCGGCGCCCCGCGGTGGGATTCTCAGGCTGAGATTCGAGCCCGTGATGGATTCCGAAGTTCGCACCACGTCTTGCAAAGGACGTAAGGCGCGGCGGGTGAGCAGCCAGCCCAGGACCCCACCGGTGATCAGGATCACCGGCACGGTCAGAAAATACTGCCATGTGAAGCGCGCCACGACAGCCTCATTCATGGTCAGCGGCCGGCCCAGCGACACATAGTAGCGGCGGTTGCCGCTCTCCAGCAAGCTCGATCGAATGAGGTAGCGGATGCCCCAAGGATCCTGACGGATCCGCCAATAGACTTGCCCGCTGCGCAACGCTTCCTGAATCTCCTCGCTGCTCTCCGGACCGAGCAGTCCGTAGGAAGGAGAGATTGTGAGCACCTTGCCGGTAGAGTCGGCAATCAGCAGCATTCTCTGAAGGCGAGCCAGGACATAGGCCGTTTCATCATCCAGATCCTGGGTGACCCAGCTTACCCTCTCGCCGTCGATCTGAAGGAAGCCTTTCATGGCCGCCCAGTCTCCCTCGATGGCTTCTTGCATCTGGGTGTTCTGGATGCGGATGAGTGTATTGCGGAAGAGGATCCCGATGAGCAGCAGCAGGAGGGCAAAAAAGACGAGGAAGCTGAGGGCCAAGCGGAAGCCGAGGCTTCGTCTGGCGGCGCCCCACAAGACCGGCCAGCGCATAAAGGATCAGCTTGTCGGCGACGCGCTGCCCGCCGGCTCCCTCTCTTCGGCGGCGCTAATCATATAGCCCATGCCGCGGACGGTTTTGATGAGCTTATCCGGCCAGGGGTCGTCGATTTTGCTTCTGAGGTGGCGGATGTAGACGTCCACGATGTTGGTCAAACCGGAGTAGTCCGTCTCCCAGACGTGCTCGACGATCATCGTGCGGCTCAGCACGCGGCCTTTGTTGCGAAGCAGGTATTCGAGGATTGCGAATTCCTTGGGGGCCAAATCGATTGGGACGCCGCCGCGGCTGACCTTGCGGCGCAGAGAGTCGAGAACCAGGTCGCCGGCCTGCAAACGCTCGGGCAAGGACTGGCCGCGGCGCAGCAAGGCCCGCACCCGGGCCAAAAGTTCTACAAAGGCAAACGGTTTCACCAGGTAATCGTCCGCGCCGAGATCGAGTCCTTTGACCCGGTCGTCCAAGCTGCCCCTAGCGCTGAGGATGAGCACCGGCAGGGTGGGGTTCCGGTTGCGGACCTTCTCCAGCACCACCAAGCCGTCCATATCCGGCAGCATCAGGTCCAGGATGAGCAGGTCGTAGGCGGCTTCACCCAAGCGCGCCAGCCCTTGCTGGCCGTTTTCGGCGCAGTCCACGCTGTAACCGCTCTCCTCCAGACCCCGGGTGACAAAGGCGGCAATTCGCTTTTCGTCTTCAATCAAAAGGATGCGCATTCAATTGAGACATTAGCACACCCAGGGCGGCGCCAGATGAACCTGGGGGAAGCGGCTAATCGCCGGAGCTCTGACTGGGGAGATAGTATCGAGGAAGCAGAGAGGCGGCGGCCTCGGCCACGCGCCGCCAGTGGGTCTTGAGTAGCGACAGCCCGAGCATGAGGAGAATCACAAATACCGAGACAACCACACATTGCACCGGACTCAGCGACTCCTTCCAAAAATACAGCCACCGGCCATAGATGAGTTCGGTATGCACCCAATACACCAGCAGCGAGGTGACTCCGAACTGCTGCACCCAGCTCCAGCCGGGCGAGGCGCCGTACTGAGTCCAGAGATAGGCCGCCGAGAGCGCCAGTAGGATCACACCGAGCTTGATCAGAATCAGCCAAGGAGCGTTTAGCCAAAAGTCTGACGCCAGATAGAGCGAAAAGGGCAATTCAGAAAGATATCGGGCTCCCAAGATCAACGCCAAACCCGACAGGGCCGCCCACAGCATCAGACGGTCGATTTGTTCCTGCTGCGCCATCCTCAGTATGCTTCCCGCGCTGAGGCCGAACGCTACAAAGGCAGCCCAAGGGAAGAAAGCAAAGGCTTCGGTGCTGGGCACAAAGTAGGTGGCGAGCGGCTTGGGCAGCCAGGACCAGTCCAACCATGAGACAACGGGCGACAGAAATGCGACCGCCAGGCCGATGAGCAGCCCCGCGCGGATCCGGGCCTCCGAGCCAAGCGCCGCCAGCGGCGACAAGCACAGGACCGCCAGGCCCATGGCGTTCAAGATGTCCACCCGGAACAGATCGGTCCAATGCGTTTGCGGCAGGCCGACGAGCCAAAGTTGAAAGCGGAAGGCGAACGCCACCCCGAACAAAAAACCAGCTCGCTTCATGGCCGCCTTCACCCTCTGCGGCGCATCTAGTCCTTGCCTTAGCCGGCTTTCCATGAGGAAGGCCAGCGTGACGCCAAGGAGAAACAGGAAGACCGCCGGCGGCATGCCGCCCACGAACTGGGTCAGGACGTATAGGGAGCCCTGGCGGTAGTCCGAATGGGTGAAGGAGTGGAAGACATGGCCGTTGATCATCATGATCGCGGCTAAGCCGCGCAGCCAGTCCAAATAGGCAAGTCGATTTGTGGTTTTCTTTCCGGTCGCCATCGACGGGGGATTTCAGAAGGGCGCTAAAACACAGTATACCCTACCGGAGCATGCGCTGCCGCTTGACGTTGCCCGGAAGCCGGATCTTCAAATCGGCGTCGGCCAAGCCGGTGTTCAGGCGCACGTCCGAGTAGGTGAAGGTGTACTCGACCGAAGTGGTGTAGATTCTTTGCTGGGCCGGGTAGCCGGCAGGGGTGATCCATAGTTCGGCTCTTTTCAGAACTTCCTGCGCCTCTTTGGATCGCGGTATCAACTCCAGCCGTGTGGTCTGCTGTCCGGCGATCTGCTCAGAGCCGACAACCTTCACCTCATAATTCTTTTGCAGCTCCTTGCCTGTGACCCCGAACCCCAGCAGCAGGAACTGGTCTTTAAGCGAGCGGTACTTGCCCAACTCGTAGATTTCCACCAGTTGCAGCTTCGGATAGTACTTCTGGGCCTCGTTGCGCTCGAAGGCGATTACTTGCGGGTCCGGCTCCTTGAACTCGACCAGCATCCGGATCTCCCGCGGGCCGGTGCGCTTCAGCCGCACCAAGCCACGCTGCACTTCGGTCTCCTTGAGGACGGGCGTGTAGTCGGTACGGACCAGCGTTGCGGACATGTCACGGAAGGCCGGACCGGCTTGGTCCAGAAGGGCCAGCACCTGCGGGAGGGACGGCGCCTGGGCGGCCAGAGTGATGGCACACCAGAGCAAAAGCATGGGTAGGAGGATCGGTCTGCGCATGATTTGTGGTGTACCGCCGTCAACGCCGGATCAGCGCTAAATAACCCGTGGGGGCCTTTTCCGCGTCCAGAATGCTGTCCAAGCGGACAATCTCCACCTTCCGGCCCAGCTTGGCCTCGATCAAGTCGGCCGCCCGCCTGGACCTCTCCCCTTCCGGAACTCCTTCCAGAAGCTCGGGCGCCAGCCACAGCATGTCCGCCCCCTCGTGGCCTTCCAAAACGACAATGCTGGCCGGGCGGGGCTGATCTCGAAACCACTCCCGCGGCGTCAGGAACAGGAAGGCCAAAATCAGGGCGACCATGACGTCGTACTGCCAACTGGCCCGAGGGTAGTCCCAAAGAATAAACCGGCCAATCGAGCGCCAAATCCCGGTCTTCATCTCGCCCGTCAGTTTAACATGCCCGAGTTCTCTGAAGCTTCTCCCTCGCCTGCCCCTGGGTTTCGAAAACCTCCACCAAATCGGCAAACACGCCATAGGCCGTCTGCTGGATGCCGGGGGAGACCGAAAAGACGCCAATGGTCCCCATCTGGTCCGTTTGCAGCAGCAACAGGTTCGAGGAGCCGGGAAGACACGCCAAGATGTCGTTCTCGTTCAGAACCTCGGCCCGCACGCGGAGGCGCACTTGGCCGTTGACGCGCCGGGCACGGCTGACCAGACAGACGGTCTTGCCCTTGGCTCGCAGCTCCGCCAAGCGTTCGGGCGTAAGCCGGCGGATCCCGCGCGTGGACACCTGCTGGGGCGTGAGGCGCGCGTCCATTAGAACATTCGCCAGCGCTGCTGTCTTCGCGGCGGCATCCCATCCGTCGATATCGTAGGAGGCGTCCGCCTCGGTCAGCCTCATGGCCCGGGCTTGGCGAATCCCCTCCTCCAGGCTCTGCCCCCTTCTCATGGCTTCGATACAGATTCTGGTGGTGGAGTTCAGCGAGCCGATGAAACCCAGGATCCGCACCGCCGGAAGAGTTCGCCGGACGAGGTTGAAGACCGGCGCGCCGTCCATCACCGTCGCTTCAAAACGGAACAGCACGCCCGCGCGCGCAGCCTCCTCGTTCAACGCGGCGTAAGCATGCGCGATGGGCCCCTTATTGGCAGTCACCACTTGCATCCGCCGGGCGAAGGCCGCCCGGATGTGTGAAATGGCGGGTTCGCCGTTGACCGGATTCAGAGGGGTTAGCTCCACCAGAACCTCGGCGGCGGCGCGGTCCAAAAATTCCTCAACCGAGGCAGCCGGGGGACCGAAGGCGGGGTCTTGGGTCAGGCCGTCCGGGCCGTAGGCGGTGCCGTGCCGTGCCGTGTGGATGGCAGTGATTCGAAAGGGGTAGGACTTGCGCTCCAAGGCGAGCAGCCGCGCCAGAGCCTTGCCTACATTCCCGTAGCCGATGAGTGCGAGTTTCAAAACTCTATCTTCTCGATCAGGGTGTTGAGTTCCGATTCTAGCGTAGCTTTTTTCTGGCGGAGCCCCGCCTCCTGGTCGCGCAGCTGAGCTAGCCGCACTTCCCGCTCGGCGAGCTGGCGGGCGTACTGCTGCACCAGATCCTGTTGCCCGGGGACCCGGTTGAGGCTTTCGATGTTCTGCCGGAGGCGCTGCTGGTCACGGCTGAGATTCTCGAACTCCTGCGTGGTCTGCTTGATCGCGCTGTCTACATCCGCGATGCGCCGCTTGAATTCGACAATGGACTCCAGTTGCTTGCGCGCCGAATCGCTGAGGGCCTTGTTTTGAACGAAACTCGCCAGTAGATCCGGCGTGACATTCGCAACTGAATATGTGGTTTCCGTAACACGTTCCTCTTCGACCGGAAGCTCAGCCGTTGCACCCGGACCCAGCTTGAGCTCGAAGCGGTAGGCGGTTCCCGTGGTTTCCACTGGCTTGAGTCTTGTGAGCTGATATCCTGTCCGTACCGGATGTTCAATGAGGACCGTTTTCGGCTTCTGATCCGCGTTGCGGACCGTGTAGGTCAGCGTCTCCTGAACGGCCTGCCGGCTGGTAAGCACCCCGCGCCGGAAATGGACCTCCCGGACGAGATCTCGCCTTGCGCCGAGTTTGGTTGTGATCCGCGTGCCGAGGTCTACGGCGTAGCTGATCAGCCGCTTGTCCGAGGCCTTGAGCGTTTCCATCAGCGCTTCGCCGCCGTAAGCCCCGCCGTCGTAGACCGTCACCGGGCCGCCGTCCAGGGTTTTTCCCGTATCGTTCAACAACTCGACGGCGTTGAGCGGGTGGGCCGAACTGCGGTCGGAGTAGATCAGGAGCTTCCGCGCCTGGATCTTCTGCTGGACAAACGGGAGCATGGCGGATTCGCCCTTCCGGATGGTGACCGGCGTTGGGAAGCTGTATTCGAACAGCTCGCCCAGCTCCTGGGCGGCGGCGGTTTCGGCAAGCGTGCTCAATTCCGCACGGGGAGCCGCAGGAGGAGGCGCGCCCGCCACCCTCATCCGGAGCGCCGGCGCCTTGTCTCTGGCCTCCGCGGATAGGGCTTGCTCTTCCCGCAAGAGACCGCCGACCACGCCCGCGTGCACTGTGGGCGCCTGAGCGCGGTCCTCCGGCAGTTCTGCCGCCGGCCGCGTGACGTACTTGGGTTCATATAGACGACTGATAAAAGAGACCGGGCGTCCCGACACAACTGCCAACCGGACTCCGTTCCAGTCCTCGCCCGTGGTGTTGTCCACGATGGCCCAGCCTTCGAGAGAGCCACCGCTGTCGGTGAGTAGGAGCCGGTAGCTGGACTTCCAAGCCGGCATCGGGATGACGTAGCTCACGGTGAGGTCGCGTGCGCCCTCGGCCGGAGCGTCGATGTACACGCTGCGTTTCTCGGCGGAGCGGGACTCATCGACCCGCGCCAGATATTCCTTGAGGCGCTGCTGGAGTGCTGCATCCCGAAGCTGCATTCCTGCCACCGAGGACAAATCCACGGTCCGCAGTTCCCCGCTCTCAAGAAGCAGGACCACCAGCTCGCGCTCCGGCTGCTGAGGCCCGGGGGTGATGTGGCGGCCGCTGACGATGGCTCCACGCAGGGTCTGGCCGCCTACGTTGAGGTCCACCCACGCGCCGCGCAGAGCATCCAGCAGTCCGCTGAGGGGGCTTCCAGGCTCAATCTTGAATGGAAACTCCGAAAGCTTGACTTCGAGCGGCTCGCTGGAGTCGTAACGGATGCCGCGGATCCGCTGGCCGGAGCTGTCACGGACCGTGAGCGACTTGAGCACGTCGTCCATTTCGGAGGCCTTGAATTCCAGACGGGCGCTTTCGCCGGGGCCGAGCCGCCCTGCACGTTCCAGGTAGCCGACGCCGTGCTTGTAGAGAACCGCCTGCCGAACGGGAAGCTCCGCTGCCGGCAGGGGACCGAGCATGGCCAACACAACCAGAGTTCTCGCTTTCACATCGCCTCCCCGCTGATGCACCAGAAAATTGTCGCAGGCATGCTGCACCAATAGACGCCGGCCCGGATCCGGCGGTTCCGCTGCGGCTTTCGGCGGCCCGCTCCCTGATAGTACAATCGGGTGGAAGGCCGCGGGCCCGTAGCTCAGGTGGATAGAGCATCTGCCTTCTAAGCAGAG
>JAIMAR010000146.1 GCA_023511855.1 Bryobacteraceae bacterium | reverse complement strand
CTCACCCCCGAGGCCGGCGTCAAAAAAGCCGAAGAGATCTTACACATAGAAAATCTCTACGCCCCCGAACACGTTGATCTATTAAAACATTTGGAGACGGCCCTGCGCGCCTTGCATCTCTACAAGAGAGAGCGAGACTATATCGTCAAGGACGGGCGCGTCATCATCGTGGATGAGTTCACCGGACGGTTGATGCCCGACCGCCGCTGGAGCGACGGGCTCCACCAAGCGATCGAAGCCAAAGAAGGGCTCGAAATCCGCAAAGAGCAGCAGACACTCGCTACCATCACCCTCCAGCACTACTTCAAACTCTATAAAAAATTGGCGGGCATGACCGGAACTGCCAAAACCGAAGAAGAAGAATTTCAGCAGATCTATGGGCTGAGCGTCGTTGTCATCCCCACCCACAAGCCCATGATCCGCCAGGACCTGCCCGATAAACTCTTCACGACCGAGAAAGCAAAATTCAACGCGATCGTCGAGGAGATCTATCGCCTGCACGAGCTGGGCCGTCCGGTGCTCATCGGCACGACTTCCATAGAAAAATCTGAATACCTGAGCACGCTCTTAAACCGTCGCGGGCTGCCCCACAATGTGCTCAACGCCAAGCACCACGAGCGCGAAGCAGAGATCATCAAAGACGCGGGGCAGAAGGGGGCAATTACGGTCGCCACGAACATGGCCGGGCGCGGCGTTGATATTAAGCTGGGCGAGGGCGTGGCCGAGCTGGGCGGGCTGCATATCATTGGGGCGCAGCGCCACGAGAGCCGCCGCATTGACGATCAGTTGCGCGGGCGCGCCGGCCGCCAAGGCGACCCCGGCAGCTCCCAGTTCTACGTCTCCCTCGAAGATGACTTAATTCGGCTCTTTGGCGACAGCAAGTTGCTCTCGTTCGTAAAGAAGGGCATGGTCGAGGGCGAAGCCCTCGAACACCCCATGCTCACCAACGCGATCCGCAACGCGCAGAAGCGCGTCGAGATCCATTATTTTGGCATCAGGAAGCGCCTGATCGAGTACGACCAAGTGATGGCGCGCCAGCGCGAAGCGATCTACAGTCTGCGCGAGCGCTTCTTGATCGGCGGCGAGCAGAGCGCCGAAGAGAGCGCTCAAGATTTGGACGACTATCTCACTGGGTTGATCGAGGGGTATACGGAGACGCTCATCGCGCGCTATCTCTCTGGGACGGAGCGCGACGACGAGGGCCTCCAGAAGGAGCTGGCGGGCTTCCAGAATGCCCCGCTCGACTTCGCGATTGCCGCGCTCCCTGTGGATGAGGCGCGGGCCAAAATCTTGGACTTTTTGCTGAAGAACTACCACGCGCAGGCAACTCGCTTAGGCGGGGCCTTTCCCCATCTGGCCCGCTATATGATCTTAAATCTCATTGACGAGAACTGGCGTCAGCATCTCTTCGCGCTCGATGAGCTCCAAGACGTGATCGGCTGGCGGGCCTACGCCGGGCGCGACCCCTTAATAGAATTCAAACGCGAGTCGTTCCAGCTCTTCCAAGAGCTTCTGGGGCGGATCGAAGAGCAGATTATCAGCTATCTGATTAAGCCCCAGCTGAAGATCGTCGCGGCCCAGCCGGGGCGGCCCGCCCAGCGCGTTGAATCTCTACACTATCGCCATGATGAGATCACGGCGACGGCGGGAAACTCTCCGTCGGAGAAGCCCAAGGCCCAGCCGCGCCGCGTCCAGCAGAAAGTCGGGCGCAATGACCCGTGCCCCTGTGGGTCGGGCAAGAAATACAAACAGTGCTGCATGAAGAAGACCTCACCCTGACCCTCTCCGTAAACGGAGAGGGAACGGCTGAGGTTACATTTGAATCCCAAAGCCCGTGAACTCGTCCAAATAATCCGACCAGATCACCTCAAAATTTTCGATCTGGCCTGGGCCTTCGGTCTTGAGGATCTCTAGGAGCTTCTCGATAGCCGCGCGCTCCCCTTCGATCTCGGCGCGCACGCTGCCATCGCGGAGATTCTGCACATACCCCGACAGCCCCAGCGGCCGCGCCTTGCGCACCGTGAAATTGCGAAATCCTACGCCCTGCACCTCCCCTGTTATCCGAACGATCGCTCGCGCCTTGGCCATAGTCTACTTCGCGGTCTCGACGAATGTGGTCTCCCGGATCACGTGGACTTTGATCTCGCCGGGGTATTGCATCTTCTCTTCAATACACCGCGCAATGTCATAGGAGAGCTTGGCGGCCATGTCGTCGTCAACTTCCTCGGGCCGCACCATCACTCGGACTTCGCGGCCCGCTTGGATCGCATAGGCCTCTTCGACGCCGGGGAAGCTGTGGCAGATCTCTTCTAACGCTTCGAGCCGCTGCACATAGGCCTCGAACGTCTCCTGACGGGCTCCGGGCCGGGCTGCCGAGAGCGCGTCGGCCGTCTGCAAGATAACAGCTAACAGCGTGCGCGCCTCGACCTCTTCATTGTGGGCCGCGATCGCATGGACGACCTCTTCGGGCTCGCCGTAGCGCCGCGCCATCTCCGCGCTGATCAGCGAGTGCGACCCCTCGACCTTGTGATCCACGACCTTCCCAATGTCGTGCAAGAGCCCCGCACGCTTGGCCAACTTCTGCATGTTCGCATCCAAGCCCAGCTCCGCAGCTAACGCCCCCGCAAGATACGCGACTTCGATGCTATGCCTCAGCTGATTCTGCCCATAGCTCGTGCGGAAGCTCAGGCGCCCTACTAATTCCACCAGGGCCGGGTGCATAGTGTCAATCCCCAGCTCAAAGAGGGCCTTCTGGCCCTCCTCTTTGATGCGCTGGGCGATGCGCTCTTTGGCTTTGTCTACTTGCTTTTTGATCTGGGCCGGGTGAATCCGTCCGTCTTCTAGTAATTTCTCCATAGCCAGCCGCGCCGTCTCGCGCCGCACCGGATGGAAGCAGCTGAGCGAGATCGCGTCCGGGGTGTCATCTACCAACACCTCGACGCCGGTGAGGGCCTCAAACGCCCGGATATTTCTCCCTTCCTTGCCGATCACGCGCCCCTTGTACTCCTCGTTGGGCAGCGGGACGTGGCTCATGGTCGTTGATTCTACCTCGTCGGCCGCATAGCGTTGAATCGCCGTGGCGATGATCTTGCGCGCTTCACGCTCGGCCTCGGCCTCAGCGCGCTCCCTCACCTGGCGGATCCTCTTGGCGAAGAACCGTTCGGCCTCTTCTTCTACTTGCTGCACGAGCAGCTCCTTCACCTGCTCCGCCGACAGCCCAGAGAGCTCTTCGAGGCGCTTGCGCTCCCCAGCGAGGAGGGCCTCCCCTTGGGCGATCAGTTCGCTCAGTCTCTGCAGATCGTCTTTAAGAGACTTCTCCGCGCGCACCAGCTCTACGCCCTTCTGCTCGAGCCGCTCCTCTTTCTTGAGCAGGCGCGCTTCGAGACGCTCGAATTTCTCTTCCTGGCGCTTGATGCGCCGTTCGAGCTCCTCCTCGCGGGCCTTGAAGGCCTTCTCGACCTCGGCGAGCTTGGCCGCCTTGAGGGCCTCGGCCTCGTGCCGCGCCGCTTCTAAGATCTCCCCCGCACGCCGATGGGTGCGCACCAGCTCCCGCCGCACCTGCCAGCGCCCTAGCAACCAGCCACCAACCAACGTAACTAATCCAAACGCCAGTCCTATCACGAATGCCATCGTCGTCATACGCGAGCCACCTCTTGGAGAAATAGAGAGACAGCGCCAGGAGCACGACGAGCCACAGATCTCTCCACACTATCATCATCATCATGCTCGTGCGACCTCCCACACGCTGAAAGTCCGGCCCTCCTCGCCCTTCTCTCCCCTCTCCGGGAGAGGGGTCGTGGGTGAGGGGGAGGGCCGATAGTATTATAGCTGGGAACGTGAGGGCAATCAATCCGTTCGTTGGCGGGCGAAGGAGAGCACGGCCGGGAGGAAGAGCAGCGTGAACAGCGTCGTGAAACCGATGCCGTACAGGGCCGATAGCCCGAAGACCCGCAGCCCGGGTGTGGCCGCAAAGAGCAGGCTGCCAAAACTGACCATCGTCGTCAGCGCCGAGCCCACAATGGGCGCAGCGGTCCTCTGCCACGCCACCCCAATCCGCCGGTCTTCCAAAAAACTGTGTAAGAGATAGACTGCATAATCCACGCCGTTGCCGATGAGCAGCGACGAGATAATAATATTGGCGAAGTTGAAATCCAGCCCCGTGAGCCGCATCGTCCCCAGCATCCAGAGAAACCCCAGTCCCACAGGGATGATCCCCACCAGCGCCCAGCGCCAGCTTAACCCGATGCTGAGAATAACAACTATAATCCCCGTAGCGAGGATCGTGGAGACTTGAAAATCGCGCTTCATCGTGCGCTCAAGATGGTCTTGGATCATGGGATACCCGATGAAATCGTTGCTAAATGTGCGGACCGCGCTGATAAACTCGCTATAGATGCGAGGCTCATTGATCGTGGTGCGCTTCAGGTGGGCGTAGATGATAAACTCGCGCTCCTCGGTGACGAAGCGTTCTTGGAGGTCTTTGGGCAGGGCTTTGAGCAGTCCCTGGACTTGCTGCAGTTCTGCGATCTTCTGGAGCAGGGCGCCCACGCGCTCGTTCAGCTGAGTCAAGCGGTCGCGCAACGCTCCCAGGCGCGTCTGCATCGCTTCTAACCCTTGGATGCTCGCCTCGATCCCCTCTAACTGGGTGATCTGCGCTTGAATATCTGGGGCGACGTTCTCCCCCGCGCCGGTGAGCGCGACGAGATCGAGAATCTTCGTGAAATTGCTCTTGAGCCTCTGGATCTGCGCCGTGAGGTCCTGGAGGCGTTGCAGCTCTTGGCTTTGGCGCTCGATCTCGGCGCGCGCGCGCTGGAGGTCCCGCTCTAACGTGAGCGATACCCCTCGGAAGAACTGCTCGGCTTCCACAGGATCAGAGGGGAGAAACATCGAGAGAGAAGCGACGGCGTCAATATACCCCTGAGCTTTCAGCCCCGCGAGCCCCTCGTTGACCCGGCGCAGCTCGTCGAGAGTCGGGGCGAAGAACAGAAAGTATTCGGCCAGGCCCGAAGTCCCCACGTCGAACTCGCGCCGCTCGACCTGCTGCGCGAGCTTCGAGGGAAGGTCTTGAGGAGCGAGCTCTTCATCGGCGAAGCGAAACCCCACGTGCACCGCCTGGCTGAGCATAAAGAGACTCCCCCCAAGCGTGACCACGACGATGGGCCAGCGGGCCAAGCGCCAGAACTGCTCGTGCCTGTCTCTCATCTCTCTGCTCCCCTCTCGGGGAGGGGTCGGTGAGGGAGTAGGAGCGCGAATCCGCGCACGAAAGAGAATGTGCGAGACGATCATCAGGGCGGGCAGGATGAGCAACGTCGCGGCTAGGGCTATCAGCACCCCCACACCAGCGATGATCCCCATCTCATACAGCCCCGGCGAACTGGCGCTCATCAGCCCGAAGAGCACGCACGCCGTCGCCAGCGACGCTGTAATCAGGGCGCTGCCCTTGTGCAAGACCGCGGCCTTGAGGGCCGCCTCGAATCGTTGCCCGCCGCGACGCTCGTGCAAGAAGTGCGCGATGAAATTGATGCCGTAGTCTATCCCCAGCCCTAAGATCAGCGGGGGCAAGAACGACGTGACTAAATTCAATCCGTTGGCGGAAAACTTCGCCCAGGCGAGCGTGGCGATGAGCGCGAGGAAGAGCACGATGAGGGCTAAGATGGGGTAGAAGAACCGGCGCAGGGTGAGGATGATGACGACCATGACGCCGAGGGCCGAGATGATCGTCGTGTTGCGCATGTCCACGTTCAGTTGGTGATTGGTCTCGGCGGAGATCACGTAGGGGCCGGTGAGGCCCCAACTGATCCCCTGCGCGTCGAGCTGAAGGGTCTGAAGGGCCTCTTGGACTTGGCGGGTGACAGCGCGGCTGTAGGCGAGCCCGCGCTGGGAGCTATACCGTGGGCGCGCCTTCAGAAGCAGCTTCGTCCCATCCTGGGAGAGGTAGAGCTCTTGCGGCCACGTCAAGAGCTTGTCTATCGTCTCGTTGATCTCCGTAAGAGTCTGGAGCAGGTCGGCGACCAAGTGATCGGCATTCTGGATCAAGCCTGGGGCGCGGTCGAACTCTTCTTTGACGCTCTGGTTGAGCTTTTTCAGCTCGTCGAAGCGTTTGACGAGCTCTAAGGGGTTGAGGGCGAGGCGGCGCCAGTCGAGCTCCGCGCCGAAAATGCGCTCGAGCTCGGCATTGATCTGGGCGTAGAGGCCGATGAGATCGCCCACGCCCGGCACGGCCGTCGCGGGTCGTTCGCTGGTCGTGGGCAGGACGGTGCGCAAGCGCTCTTGGTATTCTCTCAGCTTGACGAAGATCTCGTCGCGCAGCGAGAGGAGCTCGTCGCCGCGACGGGTCTGAATATCCTTGGTGAAGCTGACTGAAACAAATTCGGGATTTTGGGTGAGACGCTTTTGGATTTGAACGGCTGCGGCTGTGAGACGCTCGGCGTCGCGGGGGGAGTGCTCCGGCGCGTGAAGTGTTAAGATAATATCAATCGCGTCGTTCTTGGTGATGATCTCCTCGCGCTCTTGGAACTTGGTGAGGATGGGGTCGCCGGGGGGCACGATGTCTAAAAACGAGCTGCGCATCGGGAGATCTCGGATATAGATGAGCGCGGCGGTGCTGAAGATGGCCGCGCCCAGCAAGACCGCCCAGGCGCGTCGGCGTACCAGCCGATAGATCCCGTGGAGCAGCGCAGCACGCATGATCGCTCAGGATGCGGGTTCGGCAGCACTCTGTTTCAGCTCTTCGGGGCTGGTGACGTCTATCTTATAGCCCGTCAGTTTGGCCGTCAGGCGGACGTTCTGGCCGCCCTTGCCGATGGCCAAGGAGAGCTCGGAGTCTGGGACGAGCACGCGGGCTTCTTTTTTGACTTCGTCCAGCTCGATCTGGAGCACCTTGGCGGGCTCAAGCCCGTTCTTGATCAGTTCGCGCACGTCGGAGCTCCAGCGAATGATGTCAATCTTCTCCCCGCCCAGCTCGCGCACGATCTCTCGGATGCGGCCGCCGCCGGCCCCGACGCACGTCCCCACGGGGTCCAGCTCGGCGGTCAGCGAGCGCACCGCGACCTTGGTGCGCACGCCCGGCTCCCGCGCGATCGCCTCGATGCGCAACAGCCCCTGCTCGATCTCCGGCACTTGCAGCTCGAGCATCTTCTGCACGAACTCTTTGGCAGCTCGTGACAGAATGATCTTGGGGTCGCCGTGGGTGCGCTCGACCCGCATCAGATAGGCTTTGAGCACCGCGCCCAGCCGGTAGCGCTCCCCGGGGATCCTCTCGGATTCGGGCAGGAGCGCCTCCGCTTGGCCCAGATTGACCCAGACATCAGCCCCGGCAAAGCGATGGACATGCCCACTGATGATCTGTCCCACCCGGCTCTGATAGCGTTCTAATATCTTCTGGCGGCGCTTGGCGATGATCTCGTTCTTGATGGTCTCCTCGGCCTTGCGCGTGGCAATGCGCCCAAAATCCGTAAGCTGAATATCTTTGGCTTGGCCGTCCACGACCAAGTGAATATCCCCAGAAGTGCGGTCAATCTCGATCTCTAAGTTGGTGACCGGGCCAAACTGCTCAATGTACGCCACGCGCAGGCCCTTCCTGACGGCATCGTACAAATCGTCGCGCTCGATGCCCTCCTCCTTGGCCATCTCTTCCAACGCCTCAAGAAATTCGATGTTCATAGTAGGTTCCTAGAGAAACCGGCTCTCGATCACGCGGGCGGAGTGCACATCTTCAAGAGCTATGGGCACTGTCTCGCCGTGGGCATCGGCGAGGAGGATCGTGCTCTCGGTGAGGCCGTGGAGCCAGCCCTGGAACACTTTGCGGTCGCGCAGGCGCAGCTCGACGGGCTTGCCCAGGGCCTTCTGATAGTGCGCACGGGTGTGGAGAGGGCGGTCTATCCCCGGCGAGGAGACCTCCAGCTCGTAGCTGTGGTCAATGAGCGCATCCAGCGGCCCCTCGAGGGCACGGCTCACCCGCTCGCAATCGTCAATGGTCACTCCCCCCGCGTGGTC
The DNA here is from genome assembly GCA_023511855.1 of Bryobacteraceae bacterium. Lineage (GTDB taxonomy): Bacteria > Acidobacteriota > Terriglobia > Bryobacterales > Bryobacteraceae > JAIMAR01. The sequence continues at coordinate 1,902 of JAIMAR010000146.1, read as the reverse complement.
AATATAGACAACGACCTGCCAGCGCGGCCCAGAGGCCCGCACCTCAAGCCAATAGAGCTCTACCCCTTGAGCCAGGGCAACACGCTCTGCTTCCCTGTGAATCTCGACTTCAAGCTGAGAAATCATTACAATTTTATTATACTCTCAAGGCCTGTGCGGCGCAATGGAGCGAAGTATGGCCGTGCGACGGACTTTTCGCGTCTTAGAAGACGGAGCCGAGCGACGGCTCGATCTGTGGGTATTGGAGCAGCTGGGTGATCCCACGCTGACGCGCTCGCGCCTGCAGGCGCTCATCAAAGCGGGCGCCGTGAAGCTCAACGGGCAGCGGGCGCGAGCCGGCCTGCGCCTGCGTCCCCATGACGTCATCGAGCTGGAGCTCCCCGACAGAACCCCAGAGACAGTATCCCCTGAGCCGTTCACTCTCCCTGTGCTCTACGAGGACGAACACATCATCGCGATTGACAAGCCCTCAGGGATGGTGGTCCACCCTGGGGCAGGGCACGCCCACGGGACTGTCGTGAATCAATTGCTCAGTCATTGCCCTTTAGCGAGCTTCGGAGCGCCCAGGCGACCGGGGATCGTCCATCGCTTAGACGAGGGGACGAGCGGCGTCTTGCTCGTGGCCAAGAGCGACGTGGCGTATTTGAGATTGGTCGAGCAGTTCAAAAGAAGAGAAGTCGAAAAGCTCTATCTGGCGCTCGTGTGGGGGCGGGTCCTCGAAGACGAGGGGCGGATCGAGGGCCCCATCGGGCGCGATCCTGTCCGACGCCAACGGATGAAGATTCTCCCCACGGGGAAGCCGGCCATCACGGAATTTCGTGTCTTGAAGAGATTGCCCCAGACGACGCTGCTGGCGGTGCGCCCCCTGACGGGGAGGACCCATCAGATCCGGGTGCACCTGAGCGCCATTGGACACCCGGTCGTGGGGGATGATCTCTACCAGGCTTCGCCTGGACCGTGCGCCTTCGCCAGCCATTGGCTGGCGAAGATGAACGTCAAGCGAAGCTTGCGCCAGCTGCAGGCTGGCGAGGGTGAGCGAAGCTTGCGGAGGCTGATGCTCCACGCGTGGCAGGTGAAGCTCGCGCACCCGATCACACACGAGCGCCTAGAGCTGAGCGCCCCGCTCCCGCCGGAGTTCGCCGCACTGACGCCGCGCGACCAGCATATAATCGAGCATCGCCCCGTAGGAGAGGGCCACGCCGCCGTAGAGCAGCCAGCGCCCTATCTCAGCGATCAGCGCACCGAGCACAGGGGCGAGCACGACGATCACTAACCCCACCGAGAGCAGCGTGGAAGCTGTCTTGCCCAACAGGCGCGCCTCGATGATCACCCAACGCCCTGTCCTCCAGCGGAGCCACAGGGCCCCCACGAGCAACCCTCCCTGCGGGACAGCAAACGCTATGAGAACCCACACAGACAAATCCCCTCGGATGACCAGGGCGAGCAAGAGACTGAGAAAGAGGGCCTTATCAGCGAGAGGATCGAGGGTTTTTCCCAACTCGGTGACCTGGCGCTGGACACGGGCGAGCGCCCCGTCGGCCAGATCGCTCACGAGCACTGTAGCAAGCAGGGCGTAGAAGAGCCACAGCGGGCCATGAAAGAAGAGCACCAGCAAGAACGGGATGCAGAGCAGGCGCAGCACCGTAATGACGTTGGCCAGGGTCATCTCTTGATTAAGTATAATACAAGCGATCCTGCTTGGCAATGGCCCCTGGCGCGCTGTAATGGGTCAAGAGATTGTTACCAGGGCCCAATACCCAGTCAGTAGAGATGCGATCTAACACGATCGGCGGCAAGAGCGCAAATCCCACGGGCACCTTCACCCCTAACTGTCGCAGCTTGCGCCACGGACTCACCCCGCCCATCCCCACCCCCGTATGCCCCCGCTCCACGTTGTAATAG
>JAIMAR010000145.1 GCA_023511855.1 Bryobacteraceae bacterium | reverse complement strand
GTTACTATACTCATCAGGGCGTTGGGGTTTGCAACCAAGGCTCCGAATCCCGGGTACTACACCGATTTTTCCGACGATGATGATATTCCATCCTGGGCAAAGGACAGCATATACGTCGCAAGGGAGATTAACCTCATCCAGGGGGACAACTACAACAGGATAAATCCGGACGAAAAATTGACCAGGGCCGAAGCCTCCGCCATGCTGGTAAGATTTCTCGAATTTTTGCAAAAGGATTTGCAAAAGGACTATCGCGACAGCCTGATTTTTTAGGCGTCAGTAGAATACGGCCCTTGCCTTTCCTGACATGAATGATTCTATCCTGTTTAATGCCTCCATAATTTTATCTCGAGAAGTGGCGTAGGAGCACCGCACATGGCCGCGCCCGCTTGAACCGAAGGCGCTGCCCGGAACCACCGCCACTTTTGCCTTTTTGAGGAGATTTTCGGCAAACTCCACATCCGAAAAGCCGGTGCCGCTCACTCTGGGGAAAACATAAAACGCTCCTTCTGGTTTTGTGCAACTTATCCCTTCTATTTCGTTGAGTCTTTTCCAAGCGAGATCTCTTCTTTGTCTAAGTTTTCCCACGAGCTCTTTTACATGGTCTTGCGGTCCATTTAAAGCCGTTACGGCTGCTTTTTGAACCGGCGTATTTGCGCATAGTCTAATACGCGCTTCTTTTTCTATACACTGCTTTAACTCTTGCAACTCGTCATTGCTATCATGGAAATATAAGTAACCAAGTCTCCATCCAGTCATTAAATGCGCTTTAGAAAAACCATTTAAACCAATTACGGGAACATCTTTAGCCAAATAGGCTGTGCTTACAAAACGTTTTTCATAGATTATTTGGTCATATATCTCATCAGACAGAACAGGAAGGTCATATTCGCCTGCTAAATTCAATATTTGTTTAACGATCTTTTCTTCGTAAAGTGCGCCGCAGGGATTGTTAGGGTTAATTATCACAATTCCACGTGTTTTCTTTGAAATTTTCTTTCTTAAATCGTCAATGTTTGGTTGCCAACCGTTTTCCTCAACTGTTTCATAAGTGATTGGTTTTCCACCAAAAAATTTTGCGTAAGAAATGTAAGGTGGATAAGTCGGTCCAGGAAGGAGAATTTCGTCTCCAACATCAATAAGGGCAGCCATAACCATTTGAATCCCTTCAGAAATTCCAGTTGTCACAATAACGTTCTCAGCAGAAATATTCACATTATTGATTCGCTTTTCTTTTTGAGCTATTGCTTGCCTTAGCTCCGGCAGCCCCTCCGAAGGCGAATAAGCATTTTCTCCGCTCTCAACTGCCTCTCTCAACGCTTGTTTGATATGCGCTGGAGTGTCAAAATCAAAAGCAACAGGATCGCCTATGTTTAAGTAATAAATTTTTTTGCCTGTTTTTGCAATATGCTTGGCATATACGATGACGTCTCGGATGGCATATTCTATGTTGCGCACCCTTTCTGTGACTTTTATTTTAGTCAATATGCTATCCTTCCAGAATCATCGCTTTTTGTTTTTATGAAAATAAAGTTTATGGGGTAACTTCAGGAATCTGCAACGTTTCCGATGTGCTAAATCCTTCAGCAGTGTTCACAGTAATTGTTAATTCTTTGTTGGAGTGAAGAGTCCAATTCCATGGACAAGTTATTGTAATATTTGAACCCACAGTAAGTACGCACCCATTAGGAACAAGGACAGGGTTAGTTAATTCTCCGTTAATGTGAACTTTCAAGTTTTCAACACTAAAAGTAATATCTACAACTTTCACTGTTTGATTTGAGAAGACAGTGTTAAAGATAGTAATGTTAACGTAGGGAATACCTTCGCTCGTTTTGGCAAAATCACTCACTCCCACAGATAAATTCAAATCTACAGACGGCAATGTGACAAATTTAGAAAATGTAAGGCCCTCCTTTGTATACGCTGTAATATTTACGGTTTGACCTCTAAAGTTTCTCCAATCAAATATGCAATAGAATACTCCTTCTGTTCCACTAGTTAATATCCGAGAATCAAAGGAAGTGTCAACACCATTAAACTTTATCTTTGTAATGTTTATGCTGTTAAGCGAAGACGGTGTGTTAAGGATTTTCGCCACAAAATGATTAGTGTCTGTTAAGTTAAAGTCTAATTCTGTTATTCTAAAAACTACTGGTGGAGGCGTTATTTTTGTTTCTGAAATTGGAGTGAACTCTTGTCTGACGTATACTGTTACTTTTATTGTTTGGTTTCGATAATATCGCCAGTTCCAAACACAGTTATTAAATATTACCGAGTTGTTTGGTTCAAGTCTATAATATGGAGCAAAAGGCGGATTCGTATAGTTTCCATTTATTGAATATGTTGTTCCATTGCTGTAAGTCAAAACTATCCTTTCGATGTCAATTGGTGTGCTTGAGACGTGCGAATTAGAAACTTTCACGCTAATCTTACTTGTATCAGTCTCGTTAAATACTATGTCAGTTATTAAGAAAAACGCGCCGTCTTCTGTCAAGCGGGGGCAGCCCGCCGTGGTTTTCCGATAAGCAGACTACGAGCCGAAGCTCCCTGCCGGACGGGAACTCTCTCTTTCACAAAAGTGTTATGGCGTGGGGAGAGGAGGAAGCAACCGAGGAAAGGGGTCAGCAAAAATACTGTCTCTGTCGGACAGAGATTTCCCCCTTCTGCAAGCGTAGCAAGCGCCCGTCCGGAAGGAGTACGAAAAAACCTCCTTTCTGCGCATTGCGCGTTTTGGACAAAGGGGTAAAAACAGCCCGGCCATGGGCGCAGAGAAAAACCCGGGCCTTCGCTCGGGGGAGGAGGGAGCATAGCTATGAGAAAGCGTTTAGCGTGTGGTGGGGTCCTTTTTGCGTGCTTTCTGACCGCGTATGCGGCGTCGCCGGCGCCCGCGGTGATCACCGTGAAGCCGCGGGCCCTGGACGCGCCGGCGCCCGCGCCCACCGCCGGCGTGGTGCGCGACCTGACGGTGGAGCTGTCCGCCGAGGCCCTGCCGACGCGGGTGCGCGAGATCGTGCGCGAGCAGGCGGAAGTCGGCCTGGAGGACGCGCAGATCGTCGTCAGCGGGGGCCGCGGCATCGGCGGGCCCGAGGGGTTCAAGCTCCTGGCCGAACTCGCGCAGGTCCTCGGCGGCGCCGTGGGCTCGTCGCGGCCGCCGGCCGACGCCGGGTGGGTACCCATCTCGTGGCAGATCGGGCAGACCGGGAAGACGGTGCGGCCCCTGCTCTACCTGGCCGTGGGCATCTCCGGCGCGACGCAGCACGTGGCGGGCATGGCCGGTGCGCGCACGATCGTGGCCATCAACAAGGACCCCGAGGCGCCCATCTTCGGCGTGGCGCACCTGGGCATCGTGGGCGACTACCGCGAGATCCTGCCGCCGCTCATCGCCAAGGTCAAGGCCCTGAAGGGGCAGTAGCGCCATGCCCTGGTGGTGGCGTGCGGTCCTCGTCGGGCCCCTGACGCTGGCCGCCGGGGCCGTCTTCGCGCGCAAGGTGTGGCTGATCTACCGGCTGATCCGGCTGGGCCGGGGCCCGGTGCCGCTGGCGCCGCTGTCGGTGCGGCTGCGCGAGTTCGTCGTGCAGGTGCTGCTGCACCGCAGGGTGCTGCGCCGGCCGCTGGCCGGCGTGCTGCACCTGCTGATCTTCTGGGGCTTCTTGGTCCTCCTGACCACCATCGTCCAGGCGCTGGGCGAGTCGGTGCGGCCCGGGTGGACCCTGCCTGGGATCGGGGCCTCGCCGTGGCTGGGGTTCCTGCAGGACCTGTTCATCGTGCTGGTGCTGCTGGGCGTGGGGCTGGCCCTGTACTGGCGGTTGGTGCTGCGGCCCGCGCGCCTCGCCGGGCAGGACCAGCGGGGCGCCTACATGATCCTGGGCTTCATCGGCGGCATCATGGTCACCCTGCTGGCGTCCCGTGCCGGTCAGATCGCGCTGGAGGAGCCGGCATGGGCTGCCGGCGCGGTGCTCTCGGCGCGGCTCGCCCAGGGGCTGCACCGTGCCGGCCCGGCCGTCGTCCGCGGGGTCTTCGAGGTCGCGTGGTGGGGGCATCTGGCGCTCGTCCTGGTCTTTCTCACCTGGATTCCCGAGGGCAAGCACCTCCATCTGCTGACGCTGGTGCCGAACGTGCTGCTGCGCAAGGCGCGGCCGCGCGGCGCGCTGGAACCCCTGGACGTCGAGCGCGCCGAGGTGCTCGGGGTCTCGGCCGTCGAGCACCTGACCTGGAAGGACCACCTGGACGCGTTCGCCTGCATGGAGTGCGGCCGCTGCGTGGAGGTCTGTCCGGCCCACAGCACGGGGAAGGAGCTCGACCCGCGCCGCCTCCACACCGACCTGCGCCGCCAGCTGCACCGTGTGGCGGCGGCCGCCGGCGCGGGGCAGCCGCCGGCACTGGTGGGCGAGGTGTTCTCGGAAGCGTTCCTCTGGCAGTGCCTCACCTGCGGCGCCTGCGTCGAAGAGTGCCCGGCCACCAACGACCACATCGACAAGATCGTCGGCATGCGCCGTCACCTGGTGATGGAGCAGGCCCGCATGCCCGAGCCCATGGCCGACGCGCTGCGCAGCCTGGAGGCCCGCGCGCACCCCTTCCGCGGTGCGGCCGTCACCCGTACCGACTGGGTCGCGGGCAGTGCCATCCGCGTGCTGGCCGACGGGGAGCGGGCGGACTGGCTCCTGTGGGTGGGATGCGCCTCGGCCCTCAACGAGCGCAACCACGGGACCCTGCGGGCGCTGGCGGCCCTGCTGATCCGGGCAGGGCTGGACGTGGCCGTCCTGGGCGACGCCGAGCAGTGCACCGGCGACCCCGCGCGGCGCATGGGCAACGAGTACCTGTTCCAGACCCTGGCCCAGCAGAACATCGAGACCCTCCGCCGCCACGGGGTCGGGAAGATCGTGACGGCCTGTCCTCACTGCTACAACACGCTGCGCCACGAGTACCCGCAGTTCGGCGGGCAGTTCGACGTCTGGCACCACACCCAGCTGCTCGACCGCCTGGTGGCCGAGGGGCGGCTGCGGCCGCAGACGGCGCCCGCGGGGCGCATCACGTTCCACGACCCGTGCTACCTGGGCCGGCACAACGGCGAGTACGACGCGCCCCGCCGCGTGCTGCGGGCCCTGCCGGGGGCCCGCGTGGTGGAGATGGCGGCGTGCCGCGAGCGCGGCTTCTGCTGCGGGGCGGGCGGCGGGCTGTACTGGACGGAGGACCGCGTGGGCCAGCGCGTCAACCACGTGCGCAGCGACCACGCCACGGCCACCGGGGCGGACGTGGTGGCAACGGCCTGCCCGTTCTGTATGCTGATGCTGGAGGACGGCCGGGCGGCTCGCGAGGCGCGGTGGCAGCCGCGCGACGTGGCCGAGTTGCTGGCCGCCAGCCTGCACGCCGATGGCAGCGCGGCAGGCCCTGGAGGCGAGCGCTGATGCGCTACGAGACGCTGTCGGGCATTCCGGTGAAGGACGTCTACGGTCCCGAGGACCTGGCGGGCTGGTCCCCCGAGGACGACCTGGGCCGTCCCGGGGAGTACCCGTTCACCCGCGGCATCCACGCCACCATGTACCGCGGGAAGCTGTGGACGATGCGGCAGTTTGCCGGCTTCGGCACTGCCGAGGACACCAACCGGCGCTTCCACTACCTGCTGGCTCAGGGGCAGACCGGGCTGTCGGTCGCCTTCGACATGCCCACGCTGATGGGCTACGACTCCGACCATCCGCGGGCCCAGGGCGAGGTGGGCCGCGAGGGCGTCGCCGTCGACTCGCTGGCCGACATGGAGATCCTGTTCCAGGGGATCCCGCTCGACCGGGTCAGCACCTCCATGACCATCAACGCGCCGGCCAATGTGCTGCTGGCCATGTACGTGGCGGTGGCCGAGCGCCAGGGCGTGCCGCCCGACCGCCTCCGGGGCACCACCCAGACCGACATCCTCAAGGAGTACATCGCGCAGAAGGAGTGGATCGTCCCGCCCCGGCCGGCCTTGCGCCTGGTGCGGGACATGCTGGTCTTCGGCACGCGGCGTCTGCCCCAGTGGAACGTGGTGAGCATCTCCGGCTACCACATCCGCGAGGCCGGCGCCACGGCGGTGCAGGAGCTGGCCTTCACGCTGGCCGACGGCATCGAATACGTGAAGCTGGGGCTGGAGGCGGGCCTGGACGTCGACGCCTTCGCGCCGCGGCTCTCCTTCTTCTTCGACGTGCACAGCGACTTCTTCGAGGAGATCGCCAAGTTCCGGGCCGCGCGGCGCATGTGGGCCCGGATCATGCGCGACCGCTTCGGGGCCCGAAACCCGCGGTCGTGGTGGCTGCGCACCCACGCCCAGACCGCCGGCGTCTCGCTGACGGCACAGCAGCCGCTGAACAACATCGCCCGGGTGGCGCTGCAGGCCCTGGCGGCGGTGCTGGGCGGGACCCAGTCGCTGCACACCAACTCCATGGACGAGACGTACGCGCTGCCCACCGAGGAGGCGGTGATGGTGGCCCTGCGCACGCAGCAGATCATCGCCCACGAGACCGGCGTGGCCAGCACGGTCGACCCCCTGGGCGGCGCCTACTTCGTGGAGGCGCTCACCAACCAGCTGGAAGAGGCCGCCTGGGCGTACATCGAGCGGATCGACGCCATGGGCGGCATGGTAGCGGCGGTGGAAGCCGGTTACCCGCAGCGGGAGATCGCCGATGCGGCCTTCCGCTTCCAGCAGCAGGTGGAGCGCAAGGAACGGATCATCGTCGGGGTCAACGAGTTCGTCGTCCCCGAGGAGCGCCCCATCCCCATCCTGCGCATCCCCCCGGAGGTGGAGCGCCGGCAGATCGAGCGGACCCGGCGCGTACGCGCCGAGCGCGACAACGCGCAGGTGGCGCGGCGGCTGGAGGCGCTCCGCCGCGCGGCCGCGGGCCACGACAACACCATGGAGCACATCCTGGAGTGCGTGCGCGCCTACGCCACGCTCGGCGAGATCTGCGGGGTGCTGCGCGAGGTCTACGGCGAGTACCGGGAACCGGTCGTCATCTGACGCCGGCGGCAGGCGCGTTTGACCCCGCTGCAGCGCCCGCGTATCATGACTCGGTGATGGCACGGCCGCTGCGCATCCTGCTGGCCAAGCCCGGGCTGGACGGGCACGACCGCGGCATCAAGGTGGTGGCGCGGGCGCTGCGGGATGCGGGGATCGAGGTGATCTACACCGGGCTGCACCAGACACCGGAGATGATCGCCAGCGCGGCGATCCAGGAGGACGTGGATGCCGTGGGCCTGTCGATCCTCTCCGGCGCCCACAACGTGCTCTTCCCGCGGGTCGTGCAGCTGCTGCGCGAGGCCGGCGCCGACGACATCGTGGTGTTCGGCGGCGGGATCATCCCCGAAGACGACATCCCCGGGCTGGAGGCCGCGGGCGTCCGGAAAGTGTTCCTCCCCGGCACCTCGCTGGCCGAGATCGTGCGCTGGGTGCAGGACAACGTCAAGCCGCGCGGGGTGGCGGTCTGAGCCGGACCGGGCCGTTGGGCGCCGGCGAGCCCGTGCTGCTGGTGGACCGCAAGCAGCGCGTCTACCTGGTGTGGCTGGAGCCCGGCGGCGTCTGGGACCTGCGGGGCGGCCTGGTGCACTTCGACGACCTCCTGGGGCGGCCGGATGCCAGCGTCGTGCACACCTCGCGCGGGGAACGGTTGCTGGCCCTGCGCCCCACGCTGGCCGACTACATCCTGGCCATGCCGCGGGGCGCGCAGGTCATCTACCCGAAGGACTTGGGGCTCATCTTGCTCCTGGCCGACGTCTACCCGGGCCTGCGGGTGGCGGAAGCGGGCACCGGCTCGGGCGCGCTGACCATGACGCTGGCGCGGGCGGTGGGGCCGGCGGGGCGGGTGTTCTCCTACGAGGTCCGCCACGAGTTCCTGCGCACGGCCGAGCGCAACATCCGCCGGTTCCTCGGCGAGGCCCCGCAGGTCACGCTGCGCCTCCACGACGTCACCACGGGGATTCCCGATGCGCCCGTGGACCGGCTGCTGCTGGATCTGCCCGAGCCGTGGCGGGTCGTGGCGGCCGCGCGGGAGGCCCTGCCGCCCGGGGGCATCTTCCTCGCCTACGTGCCCAGCACGGTGCAGCTCCAGCAGACAGTGGAAGCGCTGCGCGCCGGCGGGTTCGTGCGCGTGGAGGCGCAGGAGACGCTGGTCCGGCCCTGGCACGTGGACGGGGCCGCGGTCAGGCCGGTGCACCGCATGGTGGCCCACACGGGGTTCCTGGTGGTCGGACGGCGCCCGGGCGCGGTGGTGGACGCGCCGGCGCCGGGGGCGGGGAGCACCGGCCCGACGGGCACTGCGACGGGATGATCGCCGACCTCCAGTCAGCGGTCCACTGGCGGTCGCTGCGGTCCGCTGCGTTGACACCCCATGGGGCCGCCGGTATAGTCAAGGGCGATGTGCGCACGGGAGGGCTCGTGTGGCCCGCGTTGAGGCGTCGGTCCTGATCCGGGCCCCGCGGGACCGCGTCTACGCCCTGGCCCAGGACGTCGAACGGTTCCCCGAGTTCATGCCCGACCTCGAGAGCGTCACGGTGCTCGAGCGCCGGCCGGGCGCCACCGTGACCCAGTGGGTGGGCCGCGTCCAGGGGCGCAAGATCCGGTGGGTCGAAGAGGACGAGTGGGACGACGCCCGGGGCGTCTGCACGTTCCGTCAGCGGTCGGGAGACTTCGCGCACTACGCCGGCACGTGGACGTTCGAGGCCACGCCGGAAGGGACACGGACCCGCCTGGTGGTGGACTACGAGATCGAGATCCCCCTGGCGGGGGCGCTGCTGGCGGGGCTCGTCCGGGTCCTGATGCGCAAGAACTGCGAGAGCATGCTGGCGGCGTTGAAGGCCGCCGCGACCAGATCCTCGAGCATGTCCTTGTCATCGGCAAGCAGCGACGGGTCGATGGTGACGCGCTTGACGTCGTGCTTGCCGGTCATGACCACCTTGACCTGCCCCTCGTCGTCATCCTCGTGGTGCCACTTCGGGCGCAGGCGCACAATCTCGTTGTAAAGCTCCACACAGATGCGTCGGCTCATGCAGACGACCATAGCTTTGCCGTCCAGCGTCTCCAGTCGCCGCTCGAAGTGGTTCACAATATCCTGTGCCACGAGGCGAAGCCGTTTCTGTGACCCCACAACTGCTTCCAGGCGCGCCCACTTCGTCTTCAACCGCTCCCTTCGCTCCACCTCCTCCCCTTCAGTGACTTCCTCGAACTCTTCGTCCAGCTTTGGCTTCTCTTCTTCGGGCAAGTCGAGTTTAGCCAGCCGGCTCTCGTAGTAGATGGGCACGGTAGCCCCATCTTCCACCGCCCGCTGAATATCGTAGATGGAGATGTAGTCGCCGAAGACCGCGCGGGTGTTGCGGTCGTCGAGCTCAAGGGGGGTTCCCGTGAACCCCATGAATGAGGCATTAGGCAAGGCATCACGCATGTGGCGGGCGAAGCCGTCTATGAAGTCATACTGGCTGCGGTGCGCCTCGTCGGCGATCACCACGATGTTTCGCCGGTCCGAGAGCACCGGACGGCGGTCCCCCCGCTCCTCCGGCAGGAACTTCTGGATGGTGGTGAACACCACGCCGCCGGCCCTCACAGAGAGCAGTTCGCGCAGGTGCCGGCGGCTCTCGGCCTGGGCCGGCGGCTGGCGCAACAGGTCGCGGCAGCGCGAGAACGTCCCGAAAAGCTGGTCGTCCAGATCGTTGCGGTCGGTGAGCACCACGAGCGTCGGGTTCTCCATGGCCGGCTCGCGGATGATGCGCCCGGCGTAGAAGGCCATGGTCAGGCTCTTGCCCGCGCCTTGGGTGTGCCAGATCACGCCGATGCGGCGGTCGCCGGGCGTGCCGCCGGCCGGCCGCGTCAGGTAAACCCCTCCGCTTTCAGCGAGCCGGCCGGCTGGCCGGTTCAGGTTGGCCGCCCGCAGCGTTTCCTCGACCGCCACCTGCACTG
>JAIMAR010000144.1 GCA_023511855.1 Bryobacteraceae bacterium | reverse complement strand
CCACTCTTAAAAGCCGCGTCGTTTCTCTTCCGGTGGACAACATCGACACCGACCAGATCATCCCCGCCCGCTTCCTGAAGACGATCTCCAAGGAGGGCCTCGGCGATCAGCTCTTCTACGACTGGCGCTACGACGCCGGCGGCGCGCCCAAGCCGGATTTCGTCCTCAACCAGCCTTGGGCGAAACAATGCCAGATCCTGCTGGCCGGCGACAACTTCGGCTGCGGCAGCTCCCGCGAGCATGCCCCCTGGGCGCTCACGCAGTACGGCTTCCGGGCTGTCATCAGCACCTCGTTTGCGGACATCTTCCGGCAGAACGCCCTTAAGAACTCGCTGCTGCCGGTGATCGTTCCGCCCGAGGTCCACAAGGAGCTGTTGAGCCTCGTCGCGGCCAATCCCGAAGCGGAGCTGGTGATCGATCTGGCCTCGCAGACCCTGATGCTGCCGGATGGCCGCAAAATCGAGTTTCCGGTGGACCCCTTCGCCAAGCACTGCCTGCTTGAAGGTGTCGACGAGTTGGGCTACATCCTCAGCCAGCAGGAAGCCATCGCGGCCTACGAGGCCCGGAATCCTGGCTGGATCAATACCCTGGCGCCGCATTAGCCGCCGGGCCGTAGTCTTTCGGCATCGCGATCCAGGCCACCAGGTAGGCGATGAAGCCCACGCCCCAGATCAGGGCGAAGGTGAGCCACAGAATCCGCATCAGCGTCACATCCATCTCGAAGTAGTTGGCGAAGCCGGCGCACACCCCGGCGATCTTCTTCTCTTTCATCGGCCGCACCAGCTTCTTGACCGGCGCTTCCGGGCGCGGCGGAACGCCCTCGCGCGCCGCTTTGCCGCATTTGGCGCAATACAGGTCCGCGTCCTCAAGCTGGAATCCGCACTGAGTGCAATACATGGTTCACCTCCGGCCTCACCTCAAGATACGCCGGCATCCCCGCCTGTGTTCCCGGCTTCGTATGGGAGCGCGCCCACCTGCCGGACGGTTTGGCCGCGGATCTCCGCCAGCAGCTCAAGGATGGTTCGGCCCGAGACCGGATGCTTCAGCTCCGGCGCCAGATCCGCCAGCGGTTGCAACACGAACCGCCGCTCGCTCATGCGCGGGTGAGGCACCGTCAGCTCCGGCATCCGGAGGACCATAGAGCCGTAGAGCAAAACATCGATGTCGATTTCCCTAGGGCCCTTCGGCTTGCTCCGCCGCCGGCCCATCTTCCATTCAATCGACTGAATCCTGGCCAGCATCTGCCGCGGGAACAGCTCCGTTTCGACCTCCGCCACCAGGTTCAGAAACCACGGCTGGTCTCGAACATCCTGCGGCTCGGTTTCATAGACGGGCGAGATCCGCCGCACCCGCAGACCCCCCTCCTCCAGCAACCGCAGCGCCTCCCGCAGCCTGCCTGCGCGGTCCCCCAGATTCGAGCCTAACGAAAGATAGACCGTCTTCATGACGCCGCTCGCGTGGGGCAGGCATTCTTGCCTGCGGCCGGCATTCCTGCCGGCCTGGGCCCCTTTTACCCACCGCCCTGTTTCATCTCCGGTCGTGCGCCCACCGCTCATGAGCTGCTCTGTTGCGAGTCTTGTCTCCGCGCCTTCGGCTTTGCGCGCGCCGGCCGGTCGGCGAATTCCTAAAACAAGCTTTGCTGCGGGCCGCGCATCCGCGGCGCAATCCCAAAATGCTCAAACGCGCGTTCGGTAGCCACCCGGCCCCGCGGCGTCCGGTCGATGAATCCGAGCTGAATCAGATACGGCTCGTAGACCTCTTCGATCGTGTCCGGCTCCTCGTCGATCGAAGCCGCAATGGTGTTCAAGCCCACCGGCCCGCCGGAGTACTTCTCGAGGATCGTCAGCATGATCTTCTGGTCGATTTCGTCCAGCCCGAAGCGGTCCACCTCGAGCAGATCGAGCGCCGTGCGCGCCACCTCCTCGTCGATGCGGCCTCCCGCCCGCACCTGCGCGTAGTCCCGCACGCGGCGCAGCAGCCGGTTGGCGATGCGCGGCGTGCCCCGGCTCCGGCGGGCGATCTCGGCCGCTCCCGCCTCATCGATCTCCACGCCCAGCAGCCCCGCCGAGCGCGCCACGATCTGTTTCAGCTCGTTGACGTCGTAGTGATTGAGCCTCAGCACCAGCCCGAAGCGCCCCCGCAAAGGCGCGCTCACCAGGCCTTGGCGCGTGGTGGCGCCGATGGCGGTGAAGGCCGGGATCGGCAGCGAGTGGGTCCGCGCGCCCGGACCCGAGCCGATCAGAATGTCCACCCGGAAATCCTCCAGCGCGGCGTACAGCATCTCCTCCACGTCCGGCAGTAGGCGGTGGATCTCATCGATGAAGAACACCTGGCGGCTGCGGATGTTGCTCAACACCCCGGTCAGGTCGAGCTTCTTTTGGAGGATCGGTCCGGCAGTCTGCTCGAAGCCCACGCCCAGCTCGTTGGAGATGATGTTGGCCAGCGTGGTCTTGCCCAATCCCGGCGGGCCGTACAGCAGGACGTGATCCATCGCCTCGCCGCGCTGCCGCGCCGCCTCGATCGCAATGGACAGGTTTTCCTTGAGCTTGGTCTGGCCGGTAAAATCCGCCAGCCGCGTGGGACGCAGGCTGGCTTCGAACTGGCGCTCCTCCTCGCGGGCCGACGGCGAAACGATTCCTTTCTCACGCATGTAGGACCGATTTTCAGCTTAGCGTATCAGTTCCAACGCCCGCCGGAAGTACGGCTCGAATGTGTCGGGAGGATCTTGCGCTTTCACCTTCCGCACCGCCGCCTCAGCCGCGGCGCGCGCGCAGCCCAGATTCAGCAGCGCCGAAATGACGTCTTGCTCGAGCGCGCTGAGAGCCGCCGGCCGCAGCGCCGCCGTTTCGCCGGTAGCCAGAAAGTCGAGCTTGTCGCGCAGCTCGAGCACGATTCTCTCGGCGGTCTTCTTGCCCACCCCCGGAATCCGCACCAGATGGTCGGGCTGCCCCTGGCGGATCGCCGCGGCCAGCTCGCCGGCCGGCAACCCCGAAAGCACCGTCACCGCGAGCTTGGGACCGATGCCGCTCACCGCGATCAGCTTTTCGAAGAGCGCCTTCTCTTCCGCGGTCAAGAATCCATAGAGCGCGAGCGTGTCCTCCCGCACGTGGGTATAGATCCGCAGGCGGACCTCCGAACCCGCCTCCGGCAAGGAGGTGTAGGTGGAGATCGGCACCGTCACGTCATAGCCCACTCCGCCCGATTCAATCACGACCCGGTTCGGCTGCTTCTCCAGTAGGATGCCCCGCAAATGCGCAATCATGGTGAGCGTAGATTATTGTACATGGCCCGGCGGAGATTCTTCGTGGAAGAGGTGCGCGGCGGCGAGGCGGTGCTGCGCGGTGAGACGGCGGATCACCTGAGGCGCGTTCTGCGCGCCACGGCCGGCCAGCGGTTTGAGATCTCCGACAACCGAACCGCCTGGCTGGCCGAAATCGCATCTTTTGGCAAGCAGGAGGTCCGCTTTCGGACGCTCGAGGCGCTTCCTGCTGTGACGATGCCGGTGCGCCTGGTCTTGCTTGCCTCCTTGTTCAAATTCGACCGCTTCGAATGGATGCTGGAAAAGGCCACCGAGCTGGGCGTGGAGGCCATTGTGCCGGTCGCTTCCGAACGCAGCGAAAAGGGCTTGGAACAAGCCGCCGTGCGGCGCGCCGCCCGCTGGCGCAAGATACTTCTAGAAAGCAGCCAGCAGGCCCGCCGGACCGTGCTGCCGGTGCTGTAGGACGGCGTATCGTTTCAGGCGGCGCTGCGCCGGCCGGGCCGCTGCCGCCTGTTTCTGGACGAAGCGCCGGGCGGAACGCCGCTGCTGGCGGCCATCCCAGAAGCGGAAACAAGATCGTCTTCCGATGTGGTATGCCTCCTGGCTGGGCCGGAAGGCGGATGGACCGCGGCCGAACGCACCGCCGCCATCGAAGCCGGCTGGGCGCCGGTCTCGTTAGGGCCTCTGATTCTGCGGGCAGAGACCGCAGCGATCGCCACCCTGGCCACCCTCTGGCTGGCGTGGCCTTGAAGGGATCAGACCTTCCGGCGCCCGCTTGATGAATCTGCGTGTCCCGTTCACCGCCGCGGCGAGCGCCTCGCTGCATGCCCGGCGCGGCGTTGGTCTTGCCTCCACGCCGGCGGATCGGCGAAACTGGTCTTGTGCCGGAATTCTGTACCTGCGGCGCTCAGTTGCCTCCCGACGCGCTCTTCTGCCACCGCTGCGGAAAACCGCAGCGCGAGCTTCCCTCCGTGCAGGAAGAGCCGGCGCCGCCCGCTCCTCCGCTTCAGGAGATCCCCATTCCCGCGCCGCCACCCGGGATCGGTCTGCGCAACTCTCAAGCCGTGCGGGTGGCGCTTCTCACCGGCAGCCTGACGTTTTTGGTCAGTCTCATGCCGCTGCCGATGGCGCTGCGCTTTCTGCTTCTGGTGGCCGCCGGCGCGCTCTCGGTTTACCTTTACCGTCGCCGCAGCGGCGTAGCGCTGGAGGTGATCAGCGGCGCGCGGATGGGCTGGATCACCGGACTGTTCTGCTTTGTCATCTTCACGGTCCTGTTCACGGTGAGCGTCGCTGCGCTAACCGTGATCTTGCGCGACGCCAGTTTGGAGGCGGCCTACCGCCAGCAGATGAGTTCGATGGGCATGTCCCCGGAGAACATCCAGCAGGCTCTGGAGGCCTTGCAAAACCCGGCGCAGTTAATCGGGGCGCTTCTGACCGCCTTTGCGATTCTGACCATCCTGCCGGCTCTCGGCGGGGCTTTGGGCGCACGGCTCTTTCGAGGCAACTGACCCGCCCGGGTGTCGTTTGGCGCCGCGTGTTGCGCGCAGGCTGGATTAACGCTTGGAGCCGGAGCTTTCTACCCGCCCGGCCAGCGGCTTTAGAACCGGTCCTCCGCAGATGGCGACGCCGCTCTGAGTCAGGCCCATCAGCAGCGCCGCCAGCGCCGAATAGACGAGTTGTTCGTTGACTTGCTGGCGGCCCGGCATCCGGAATCCCGCCGGGAGTTCTTTCAGAATCTGGAGGCGAAGCGCCGACGGAATGGCTCTGCCGGCGCGGTCGCGCATGTTGGCCAGAACGAACGGCGTTTGCAGCACGGCGCCGGTTTTGCCGTCGGCGTAGAACTGGCAGCGGCTGAACCAGCCCAAATTGGCGGGGTCGGCGGCATCGAACAGCAGCAGGGGCCCCTCGCGAGAGGAGGCGGACAGCTCCAGCACCATGGCCCGCGGGCCATCCAAAACTTCGCACTCGAAGCCCGCTTGTTCGGCGATCTTGGTGATGAGTTCCGGGTCCAGCTCCAGGTAGATGAGCTGCTG
Organism: Bryobacteraceae bacterium; assembly: GCA_023511855.1. Taxonomy (GTDB): domain Bacteria; phylum Acidobacteriota; class Terriglobia; order Bryobacterales; family Bryobacteraceae; genus JAIMAR01. The sequence continues at coordinate 4,641 of JAIMAR010000144.1, read as the reverse complement.
TGGCCCCGCTTGCAGCACCTGCATTGTTTCTATTCTATCGCGTCTTCGCCGGTCACAGCTTCGAGAGCTTCGGCATACTGCTCGTAGTCGGCCTTGGAGAACAACACAAAGGTCACGAGGCGCAGGCTGCCCCCTGGCTTTTCCAGATGAGCGCAGACCTCCCGCAGGGCGATCCGCGCCGCCTCCGCAACGGGATAGCCGTAGGCGCCGGTGCTGATCGACGGGAAGCTGATGCTCTCCAGACCCCGCTGCTCGGCCATCCGCAGCGCGGTGCGGTAGCAAGAGGCCAGAAGTTCAGGCTCGCCGTGTTTCCCGTCCCGGTACACCGGTCCCACGGCGTGGAACACATAGCGCGCGGGAAGCCTGCCGGCGCCCGTGGCCACGGCCGATCCGGTCGGGCAGCCGCCGGCGGTGCGCCGGATCTCATCGAGCTCCTGCATGATGGAGGGGCCTCCGGCGCGGTGAATCGCGCCGTCCACCCCGCCTCCGCCGGCCAGCGCCGAATTGGCGGCGTTGACAATGGCATCCGCCGGTATCTTGGTGATGTCTCCGGTCACCAGCCGGAGAACCTTTCCATTCGAGAACTGTTTCTCCATGCCGTTATAGTAAAAGAGCATGGTCCAATTGAAAAATCGGCCGGACGCCGTGGTCTTCTTCGATATCGACGGGACCCTGATCCGCCGCATCGGCTTGGCGCACCGGCACGCCTTGATCTATGCCGTCCGCCGCGTTACGGGTTTGGAAACCGGGGTCGACGGCATCCCATTGCACGGCATGCTCGACACAGAGATCCTGAGCGCCATGCTGGCCAACGCCGGCGCCGGCCGGACTCTGATCCGCCGGTCGTTGCCCTTAATCCAAACTCACGCCCAGCGGTACTTCGCCCGGCACTGCCCCAACCTGGAGCGCAAAGTCTGCCCGGGCGTGCGCCCTCTACTGAACCGCTTGGCGCGCGCCGGCGTGCCCATGGGCCTGGTGACCGGGAACTTCACGCGCATCGGCTGGAAGAAGGTGGAGCGGGCCGGATTGAAACATTACTTCCGCCTGGCCGCCTGCGCTGAGATGGGACGCGATCGCGCCGCGCTGATGCGGCTGGCTTTGAGAGAAGCGCGGGCCCGGGGTTGGGTGGGCAGGCGTACTCTGGTCACGCTGGTCGGCGATACGCCGCGGGATGTCGAGGCCGCCCGCGCCAACGGCGTGCGCGCCGTCGCGGTGGCCACCGGCTTGTGCTCGCTTGAGGAGCTGCGCAGCTGCTCGCCGGACGTGCTGGTGGAGGATCTGCGCCAGCTCCCCTTTCAAGCCCTGATGGAGGAGTAGACCTTTCGCATGAAGCTGGAACAGGCTCAGCCGCTGGCGGTCAAACGCGCCGAGGTGGAGTTTCACAAGTTCGCCTCTTTGGGCGAGCCGGAGCGCGTGCTGCGCACCTACGCCGAGGAGAACGAGCGCCGCGCCGGACTGATCGATAAACACCGGGACTTTATCGGTCCCATGTCCCCCTTTCTCGAAATCGGCGCCAACGCCGGCCACAGCAGCTACCTGCTGGCCAACCGCTACGGGGCCTTCGGATTCGCACTGGATCTTTCGGCCGACGCGCTGCGCTACGGCGCAGTACTCAAAGACGCCTGGGGCTTGCTGCGCAGTCCGATCCGGATTGCCGGCGATGCGCTGAACCTGCCGTTTCAGGACGGCTCGCTGCGCTTCGTAATGGCCTTCCAGATGCTCAGCCAGTTTCTGGACATCGAGCGGGTCATTGTGGAAGTCAAGCGCGTGCTGGCCCCGGGCGGCGTGTTCTTCTTCGCCGAGGAACCTCTGCGCCGGATGCTCACGCTGCGCCTCTGGCGCTGTCCCTACTACGAGACGATGAAGCCCTGGGAACGCCGCCTCTACGACTGGGGCCTGCTCAGCTTCCTGGTCCGGGACGTCATCGGCGCCGCCCAAGAGGAGAGCTTCGGCATCCGCCAAAACCACAGCATGAACCTCAAGCACTGGCATGAGCTGGTGCAGAAGCACTTTGGGGAGTCGCGCTACGAGGTCTTCGTGCCCGAGCGGGGCTGGGCCGAACGCTGGGTGAAGCGCCTGGCGGTCCGCCTGGACCCGCACCGCTCGGTCTGGCGCGCCGGGCGCTTGCTCGGCGGAACCTTTGCCGCCGTCTGCCGCAAAGAGGGCCGGACGGCGGCGCTGCCGGAGGACGGGGAGCAGCGTTTCGAGGCCCTGCTGCGCTGTCCCGATTGCCGCTCCTCGCTGAGCCGCACGGCCGACGAAACCTTGCTTTGCTCCTGCGGCTACCGGGCGGCGCTCGAAGAAGGCGTCTACAATTTGTTGCCTAGCGAGGAACGCCGGGAGCTCTACCCGGGCGACCGCGAGGACATCATCGACATGTCGCTTCCGGGCCACGAGAGCCGGTTGATCGAGGGCTGGCACGAGGTGGAAGGGATCTTTGGGAACCGCTACCGCTGGATCGGCGCACAGGCCTCGGCGCGGCTCAAGCGCCTCAACAATACCCCCCAGCGGCTTCGCATCCGCGGCCACGCCGGGGCCGGGCTCTTCCAGCAGGGCAGAGCGCCACGGATTGAGGTGTTCGTCAATGGCCGCAGCGCCGGCGCCTGGAGCCTGGAGCGCATCGGGCTGTTCGTGCTGGAGGCAAATCTGCCGGATGCGGCCGAATACGTGGTGGAGATCCATGCCGCGCCCGTCTGGTACAATCCTCCCGACGCGCGTCCCCTGACCGTGAACCTCAGCCTGATCCGGCTGATCGGGCGGGATTCGTAGCGGAGATCTGGCGGGCATCGAATAGACCGAACAATCGGGCCGTCTGTTGCGTAATCAGGGAGAGGAGACTCATATGCGCCAGCGAATCTTGTTCTGCGCTCTGGTTCCCGCTTTGTTTTGGCTGAGCGGCTGCGATGAAGACTTCGGCGACGCCAGCCGCTATCAGGCGGAGTTCCGGGAAACTCATCCGTTGCCCGCCGGGGGCCGCCTGTATCTGGAAAACTTCAACGGATCCATCGACATCAGCGGCTGGGATCAGCCTAGCGCTGAAATCAGCGGGACCAAGTACGCCTCCCGCCAGTCCGCTCTGGATGCGCTCAAGGTTGACATCGTCCCCAGCGGCGATATGCTGCGGGTCCGGAGCGTGCGCCCCTCGGGCCATGGCGGCAACATGGGCGTCCGCTACGTCATCCGGCTTCCCAGGAGCGCTACGCTTGAGCGCATCATCAGCTCCAACGGAGCAATCCGCGTGCGCGACATCGACGGCGCGGTCCGCCTGGAGACCTCCAACGGGGCCATCGAGCTGAATTCCACCGGCGGGCCGGCCATGGTCCGCACCTCTAACGGCAGGATTGAGGCTTCGGGCGTGCGCCATGGCCTCGATGCTTCCACCTCCAATGGCCGCATTACGGCGGTGCTCACCGATGTCGAGCCCGGGCAGACCATTCGACTGCGCACCTCCAACGGCAGCGTCGAGCTGAGCCTGGACCGCCTGGACGCCAGCAACGAGGTCTCTGTCGACACTAGCAACGCCTCGATCACTTTGCGGATGCCTTCGGGGATTGGCGCCCGCATTACCGCCCGCACCTCAAACGGTCGGATCACCAACGAGTTCGATTCCGTTTTCCAGGGACGCTCGGAGAAGAACCGCCTGGAAGGGACGCTGGGCGAGGGTGGGGCCCGGATTAGCGTGGTCACCTCGAACGGATCGATCCGCCTGCTGAAGCGTTGAGCCGGTCCAGGCGGCGCGGCATCTATAATACGAGAAACGAAGCTTGTCCCCACAGGAGGGCCTTCTGCCGCTGAGAAGTACAGTGAAGAAACTCTGCGCGGCCGCGCTCGTGCTGGCGGCTGCGCTGGCCGCGGCTCAACCGGCGCTCGCGCCGGATGTGGCCGCCGCGATAGACAGCATCTCCGCCAATGCCCTCCGCGCTCACGTTTCCTTCCTTGCCTCGGATCTGTTGGAAGGGCGCGCCACGCCTTCCCGCGGGGCCGATATCGCTGCCGAATACATCGCCGCGCAGTTCCGCCGGGCTGGCCTCGAGCCCGCCGCCGGAGGAAGCTACTTTCAGGATGGCCGGATCACGCCGCCGCGCCGCTCGCCCAACGCTCCCGCGCCTGAGCCCGTCGCTGTGCGCAACGTCATCGGCGCATTGCCAGGGACCGACCCCGAGCTGGCGGCGACGTGCGTCATCGTCTCCGCTCATTACGATCACTTGGGCGAGCGGCAAGGCGAAGAGGGGGATAAAATTTACAACGGCGCCAACGACGACGCCAGCGGCGTCTCGGCCGTCATTGAAATCGCGCAAGCGCTAGCGTCGCTGCGCGCCGCGCCGAAGCGCACCATCCTTTTTATCGCCTTCGCCGGGGAGGAACGGGGTCGGCTCGGTTCGCGTTTCTACGTCGAGCACCCTGTCTGCCCGCTTGACAAGACGGCCGCCTGCATTAATCTCGAACAACTCGGGCGCACTGACGACGTCACCGGACCGGTCATCGGCGGGGCCTACGTCACCGGCTTCGACTACTCGGACGTGGGACCGCTCTTGCAACAGGCGGGTGATCAAGCCGACGTCCGCTTCCTCAAACATGAGCCCAACAGCGACAAGTTCTTCACCGGAAGCGACAACCTCTCGCTGGCGCTGGCCGGCGTGC
>JAIMAR010000143.1 GCA_023511855.1 Bryobacteraceae bacterium | reverse complement strand
GTGCAAGGCAGGGTATGAAGGCGTCGTCGGCTTCAACCTCGACGGCTCGCATATGGAGTGGCAGAATGTGTCAGTGATTCAGTTCATCCGGGAGTTTGCGGACTTTATCCATTGCGCTCATATCAAGGGAGTGTGGGTGGCGCGGGAGCATTGCCGGGCCGGGCTGTTAGGCGGTCATCGCCCGATGGGTCACTGGGCCAACGGCTGGAATTTTGTGACGGCTGGCAGTGCCCGCGATGCCAACAGCGTTGAGGAGATTTTCATCGAGTTGAACCGCGTGGGCTATGATGGCGCGGTTTCGATCGAATGGGAAGACAACGATGCCAATCAGCTCGCGGGGGCCAGGGCGGCTCTCGCCAATTGCCGGCGGGCCGATCTTCCGCCTTCGGGCATGCGGCATGACGAAATGCTCAAAGGCTGATCCTGGCTCTTCTCGGTCGCAGCCGGTCTCCCGTGTCCCTCCTGCTGGCGGTGCTCCCTATGTTTCCGACTCCGGCCCAGTTGGATGCCCTGACCTGGTCGCTCGGCAGCAGCCTGCTGCAGTTTGTGCCGGAGTTGGTGCTCTGCGTGGGGATCATCACGCTTTTGCTGTTACGCCTTCTGCCGGGGGGAGAACGCCATACCAGTGCCACGACCGCCAGTGCTTTCGTGGTCGTGGCTTTGCTGCTGGCGGCGTATCAGGTCAGTGAGGAAGCCTATGCAGGAAGCATATTCCAGGGGATGCTGCTGGCTGACCCCTTGGGTGGGGTCATGAGACTGATCCTATTGGGTGGCAGCCTGCTGGTGATCCTGCTCACCCGTTGGTCGAATTTGAGCTAACCGTTGGATGCTGCAGACCTGCAAGTGTTGCTGTTGGGTAGTACCTTGGGCTTGATGCTCATGGTCCAGGCCCATCATCTGCTGATGTTATTCATCGCAGTGGAGATGGCGGGAGTGCCTTCGTATGCCTTAGCAGGCTTTCCGAAGTCGTGGCGCCGGGGCAGTGAGGCAGCGCTCAAATTCGCCATCTTCGGCGCGGCGGCCAGCGGCTTGATGCTCTACGGCATCACCCTGCTGTGCGGTGTTTTCGGTACCGGCTATTTGCCCAATATTCTGGATGGGATCACGCGCCGGGGGATCGACCTACCGGTCGCGGCGGGAGCGGCGCTGCTTTTTATCGGCTTGGGATTCAAGCTATCGGTGGTGCCGTTGCACTTCTGGTGTCCCGACGTGTTTGAGGGGGCCGCCGCCGAAGTGGCCGCGTTTCTGGGCACAGTGTCCAAGGTCGCTACAGCTACGGTGCTGCTCCGACTGGTTCACTCCCTTCAGCAGTTACAACCGGACACCAGTCAGCTTCCCATGATGGTGGGATTGCCTCTGGGAGTCGTCGCCGCCTTGAGCATGACCGTAGGCAACCTGGCTGCCATCACGCAGTCCAACGTCAAGCGACTGCTTGCCTACAGCTCGATCTCGCATGCGGGTTACATCCTTCTGGGCTTGGTGGCGGGCAATGAAACCGGCATCCAGGGCGTGCTGGTCTATGTGCTCGTCTACACCTTCATGAACCTGGGAGCGTTTCTGGTGCTCATTGCGCTGCGCCGCCAGGAGCTGCTGGGCGAGCACGTGGACGATCTCAGCGGACTGGTCCACAAGAGCCCCGGCTACGCCTTCCTGATGCTGATCTTCCTGCTTTCGCTGGCGGGCATTCCGCCCACGGCCGGGTTCATCGGCAAATATTTCATCTTCCTGGCGCTGATTCAGACCCAGCACTACTTGCTGGCGGTGGTGGCGACTTTGTACGTTGCGGTGGCCGTCTACTACTACTTCCGCCTGGTGCGCAGCATGTTCACCGGCGTGCTGGCGGACCAAGTTCCCTTGGCCACGAGTTTCGGCTTGCAGGTGGCGCTGGCGGTGACCGGCGTTCTGACCCTGGCGATCGGCGTCTATCCCCAGCCCTTTGTGAGCCTGGCGGAGATCTCCGTTTTGCGGTGAGAATCTGATGGAGACCGTTCTTCAACATCCGCTTTTCAAACCGTTGGTAATCACGGCCGTGCTGGTGGGCGTTTTTCCCCTGCTGGCCGGCTACATGGTGCTGCTGGAGCGCAAGCTGCTGGCGGACTTTCAGGTGCGCCTTGGGCCCATGCGCGTCGGCCCGCACGGCTTGTTGCAGCCGCTGGCGGATGCCGTCAAGCTGCTCACCAAGGAAGACATTATTCCCGCCGAGGCCGATAAGGCCATCTTCTGGACCGCCCCTGTGGTCTCCACCTTCACTGCGCTCACCGCGTTCGCGGTGCTGCCGTTCAGCCACTACATTTACGTCGCCGATGTGAACGTGGGCCTGCTGGTGACCTCGGCGATGTCGGCGGTTGGGGTGCTGGGCATCATCCTGGGCGGATGGGCTTCCAACAGCCACTATCCTCTGTTGGGCAGCCTGCGCAGCGCGGCGCAACTGGTGAGCTATGAGGTCGCCCTGGCGCTGGCGCTGGTCACCGGCGTCATGATGGCAGGGACTCTGAGCATGACCGGCATCGTCAAGGCTCAGCAGGCTGCGGGCTTGTGGTTCGCCTTCGGCAACTACGGGCTGATGTTCGTGCCGTTCATGATCTATTTCATCTCCGCGATTGCGGAAACGAACCGGGCGCCCTTTGATCTTCCGGAAGCTGAATCGGAACTGGTGGCCGGCTTCCATACCGAGTACAGCGGATTCCGCTGGGCCTTATTCTTCCTGGCCGAGTACGCCAATATTTTCGTGGTGGCCTCGGTGGCGGTCACGCTGTTCTGGGGCGGATGGCTGCGGCCTTTCCCGAGCGTCGAGTGGCTCGCCCTGCCGTTCGACTACGGCGTGCCGATTCTGCTGTTCGGCGCATCGGGGTTGCTGTGCTTCTACCTGGCCCCGCGGCAGGTCATGCGCTGGCAGCGGATCTTCATGGTGGTGGTGGGGTTGTTCCTGCTCGGCGCCGCGCTGTTGTTTGCGATCCCGCCGGTCAATCGCCTCGTGATCGGGGTTTTCTGGTTTGTTCTGAAGGTGGCGGTGATCGTCTACATGATGATCTGGTTCCGCGGCACCTTCCCGCGCTTCCGCTACGACCAGTTGATGAACATCGGCTGGAAGGTTCTGATCCCGCTCGGCATGGTCTTCATCCTCATCAATGCCGCGGTGGGGATGCTGCGGCGATAGCGTTCGCACCGCAAGAGCGTGAACTCCATCCCACGGCGCTCGATCCGGCAGCTGTGATTACTGAGCATCCGTCAAAACGAATCGGTAAGTTCCCGAATCAACCTGGTACATCAGGCGCTTGCCGTCTTTACCAGCGAAGGTCACATAACGGCTGTTCTCCACTTTCACCGTTGCCGGATCGGAGGCTGGCAGGTAGACCACGCCCGTGGAGGTCGGCGGCACGGTAACCTCCAGCGTCACTGTGGATCCTTGCCTGCGCCAGGAGGAACGGATCTTGCCGCGAACGCTGTCATAAGCCGCTTCGGCGTGCTCCAGTCCCGCTGGAAAGAACGGCCGGATCGCGATCCGCCGGTAACCCGGCTCCAGCGGCTGGATGCCCGCCAAATCCTCGTACAGCCACTGCACCCCGGAGCCGTACATGTGGTGACTGCGGGTCCGGCTGGTCCTCTCCCAGTACTCTCCAAGAGCCGTCCAGCCGAGCGAGATCCAGTAGCCGTAGCTGGGATACGAGGTCTGGGTCATGATGGTGTAGGCGGCCTCCAGCGCTCCCGGAACGCCCTCTTCGGCAGCCTGGCTCAGGACGGGCAGGATCCAACGCATGCCGGCGATCCCCACCATCGCGTGGCCGGCCCGCGTTTTCATGATGTCTTCAATCAGCTTCTCCTGGAGCGGTCTTCTTTTGTCCTCCGGGACCAGGTGGAAGGCCAGCGGCAGCACGGCCATGGTCTGGAAGAACGGCTGGGAAGAATCTTCCCGGTAGAATCCCACGCTCTCATCCCACCAGCGGGCGTTGAAATCGTTCTTGATGTTCTCGAACAACACGTCGTAGCGGTAGGCATCGTTCGCGTAGCCCAGGGCCCGCGCCGTGTCTGCCGCAATTGTTGTCAGGTAGGCGTAGTAGGCGGTGGTGGAGGGGTGAGTGACGGGCAAGACCCGGAACCGCGTCGGCGCGCCTTCGGGAGCATCGGCGCCGGTCACGGGGGCCCAATCGCCCAGCCCAGAAGTGAGCGTGTACTTGAAGGAATCGCCGTCTTTGTCCGTCCACCGCGGGATCCAATCGTCCAGATACTTCCGCATCAGTGGGTAACTCTGCTCAAGGACTCGCAGATCGCCGTAGCGCAGGTACGATTCCCAGGGAATGACGAACCAGAAGGCGTCCCAAATGGGGGTCGCGCCGCAGCAGTCCGCCCGCTTGAAGACATGGCCCACGTGGCCGTAGCCGCGGGCCGTAGGCGCAAGCAGCGTCACTTCACCTTCCGCCGTCTGAGCGTCTGCCATGTCTTGGATCGACTTCCAGAACTGGCGCTCGGCGTCAAATTGCAGCGCCGCGACAGGCGCGGTGAGCTGCGCGTCCCCGGTCCAACCGTTCTTCTCGTACTGCGGCGTGTCCGTGATGATCCCCGCGACATAGTTGGCCGCCAGCGCCGCCCTCATGTTCTTCTCGATCTGCCTTAGCAATGGGTGGGATGAGGAAAACTGCCCGGCGTCCGGCATGGCCGTCCTTACCTCTTGAATCGAAGCCACCTCGACATTCACACCCGAAGGCAGAGGTTCCGGCGGCACGTTCTGCCCTCCCCCCATGCCTCCGGTTCCACCAGCGGGCGCACTGAGACTTACGGGGCCGCTGATTTGGATGTATTGGAAGCCCTTGTAAGTGAATTGTGGAGTAAACACCTCAGGGTTCGCAGCCGTGCCGGTTCCTTTTGCGATGTAGTAATCCACCTGCATCTCGCCAGGACCGGCGGAAATGGTTCCGTCCGCGGCGGTCTTGTCCGAATAGGCAATTTGTATGGGAGTACCCGCCGGCGCCCCGTGAACCCGTATGGTCGCCCAGCCGGAGCGCAACTGACCCGTGTCCCACACCAGAACTCCGGGTCTTGGGCTGTACGGCTTGCCGGGCGGCCAGTGCGCAATTAAGCGCGTCGGGTCGCCCCGTTCCGCCATCAGCCGTCCTTTCGGCCCCTCCACCACCCGAACATGCGGCCACGAGGAATCGTTGAACCCTGGAAGGTCCCAGCCGGGGATCTCCTTACGCGCGTCGTAGGTCTCCCCTAGATAGAACCCGTCGTAACGTGTGGGTCCGTCGATGCTTACTTTCCACGATCCGTCCGAGGTCACAACCTGCTCGCTTCCGTCCGCATAGCGAATGTACAGATCCAGGCGGAATCTAGGAGTCTGCCTCCATTCGGCGGTTTCATAGGCCCAGTTGACGGTGACCGATTCCTGGTCGAAGCGCCCCGAACCCAGCTCAGCCGCGACAACGTTCTCCGCAGCGCCGTTTTGCTGCTGCCGGATCAACGCCGTTACATCCTCGGTGCGGTAGTAGACCGTGTCGTAGTAGTTCGTGAAGACCGGGTCCAGGTAACGGTCGGATGTGCGTTTTCCATTCAGGCGCAAGTTATTCCAAGCCAAGCCCACGCTATAGGCCCGCGCCGCCACTACTTTGCCTCGGCGGGAGACTGGTTCCACCGCAAACGACTTCCGAAGCATCGGAACGGGGCGGATTTCGCGGCAGCTCCCGGCAGCGCCCCGGCCTCCCTTGGGCCGGCAAAACTCTTTCGGCTCCTCGCTGCGGACCGGCGTGCCTGCCGCGAAGCCTGCGCGCAAGGCGGGCGCGATATCGAGGCCGCTGCCCGGGGTTGCAACCTCCGTGCCGGACGGCACGGCAGCGGAGAGTGGAGGGCCAAACCGGATGCCTGAACCCAACACTTCCACCGGAGCTCCCTGGGGAACCGCGGCGGCCAAGGGGGGCTGGACAGTGACCGTGATTCCGGCGGTCTGACCGCCGCGTCCTGGACCCGCCCCCTCACCGCCCGCACCCGGCCCTCCTCCGCCGAAGCCCTGAGGAGCCGCTGGCGGAGTAACACTGACGATGGTGCGCGACTGATTTGCAATCACGATCGGAACGCCGGCTTGTAATGTGCTTGCCAGAGCCGCCGCCGCTCCGCCCCGGCCCCGGCCCGGCCCCGCAGCCCCTGAAATCCGGATCGTGGCCGCGCCTGGTTCCACGGCTGCGGCCAGCGTCCAGCGTGTAGCAGCTGTGCCCACGGACCGAATCGTCGCCCGGTGGGTTCCAATTAGGATAGGTAGGCCCGGCGCGAAGCCTTCGACACCGGCCACTTTGACGTTGTCCTCGCCCGCGGCAGCGTCGGCCCTAGTAGTTGTTCGCGCGGCCGCCGTCCCTACCAGGGTGACGGTCACGCTCTGGTCACCGAGCGTAATCCTGCTACCCTGGGCCACCGCCGCTACACTCTCCACCTTCAGGTTCGTGGCGCCCGCTGGAGCGGGCTCGAAAAGCCTGCTCGCGTACGGCAGACAGCAGGCGTCGTGCTGCAAGCTCTGCGCGGGCGTAGGCGGGGTTTCGAGCCGCTTGGGCCCGCTGATCCAGCTACCCTTCCACTCGCTGGCATTCATATAGGCTGTCTCGAACCAGGTTGGCTTCGAGAGATAGCTGGTCGTTTCCGGCTCGCCCGCCACCCACACCCGGACGGACCAGTGGTAACGGGTTCGCGAACCCAAGCGAGGCCCGGCATAGAAGGCATATGGGTTCGAGGAGCGTACTACCCCGGAGTCCCACACCAGTCCAGGTCCTTGCCCCGAGGAGGCTGCCGCCGCGGACGTTCCGACCAAGATTCGGAAAGCGACCTGGTGTACACCAGGCCGGTCCGCCTCCAGCCGCCAGCTCAGGCGGGGCTTGGGATTGTCAATCCCGAGGGCTTCGGGGGTGGAGTCGGTTCTTAATCCGGCAACGCGGATCGAGTTCTGAACCCCAGCGGTTTGGGCCGCCGCACCGGCTGCCGCGAGCAATCCGAGCATAACGACCACCGGCCAGTGCCCCATGAACACATTGTGCAGGGCTCCGAAAGCAGCCCCGCACCCTGTTCTGAAATGTCTGGATATTCCCGAACGGCGGATTTTGCAGGAAGCACAAAGAGGCTCATTCATGTTGCATGACTCCTCAACCCAATGTAATGTAAACGAAAATGGGTGCCCTCGCCCCCTCCCTTCCGACTGCAGACAGGAGTGCGGACCCCCACGGGGGCCTGCCGGGGCCCGCACTCCGCACTGCCCGCTAGAAGCTCAGCCTCAGGGAGAGCTGAACGCTCCTGGGATCGTTGTTCTGGCTGATCGAAGCGATCCGGCCGAACAAGCTCGAGGTCGCCGTCGTATTGGGGTTCACCTTCACCGGGGTGTTCATGGCGTTGAAGCTTTCCGCCCGCAATTCGGCCCTGAAGCTTTCCTTGATCTCGAACGCTTTGAACAAGGCCAGGTTCACGTTCGGCGGGCTGATGCTTCGCCACTTATTGAACTGCGGCTGCGGCTGCGTCAACAGCGTAAAGGGCTTGTCGATGATCCAGGCGATCGGCTCGTTCGGGCTGAGGCAGTTCTGCCGCGTGTTGTTGTTCGAGTTGAAGGTGCAAGTATTGAACATCCGGGCTTCGGTGGGGTTCGGGATCCGCGGGTCCAAGCCCGTGGATCGCGCCCCGCCAACGCCCATCAATCCGCCACTCTGTTTGGAGAAGGTCGCCGCCGCCGTCCAGCCACCCAGCATTGATCTGACTATCCTCGGGGAATCCTGGAACAGGGGCACGGTATAGGTGGCCGTCAATTGCAGAATCTGCGGCGGGGACCCTCCCAGCCGCTGGATGAACTGGCCGATCGCGTCCATGCTGCCATTCAAGTAAGTGTTGAAGGTCGTGTTCCAAGACCACGTGCCGGTAAACAACGCTGTCAAGCCGGCCGACAGCCGTTTCTCGACGCGAACCTGGAGCGAGTCGTAGCGGCTGGTGCCGATGGTGCGGCCCATCTCGGTGATGCTCGTGAACTGCGGGTAGGGCCGCAGAGATTGCTCGAGGGTGATGGTTGAACCGTTCATCCCGGTACCGGGAAGCTGGCCCGCAAACGGGTTGCTGACCTGCGTGGTAAGCGCCGATCCGTTCGCCATGTACTGTGCGTAGGTGATCCCATTGATGTCCTTGGAGGTCGCCAATTGGCGGGAGCGAGTGCCGACATAGCTCGCCTCCGCCACGGTCCGGAACGGCAGCTCGTATTGGAATCCCGCCGAGAAGTTGTGAACGTAAGGAACCGACCGCTCGGGCCAGTAATAGGAGATGCTCTGGCCCGCGTTCGTGCGCAACCCGTCCGCCCGTCCCCGCGGAAGATTAATCCCCGTCGGGAAGGGGTTGGTAAGCATCCCGCAGTCGGAGCCGACACATCCCGGTGAGACCAGCAAGGGGACGATTCCCGCGTCGGCGACCGACATGGAAGGATCGGTCGTCCGGCTGAACCCGGTGCTCGGCGGCCGGTCTCCCGCGGTGGGCACGTAGCTCATGCCCCAACCGCCACGGAAGACAAGCTTCTCCGTCGCCTTGTATGCCATCCCGACGCGGCCCTGGAAATTATTCAGGTCCCGCTTAAAGGGGAGGCGATTGTTGCGATCGGCAAACAACAGACCGCCTCGCACGGACACCGTTCCAATCGTGTACGTTCCGGAAGGATCGAAGCCCCTCACCGCGCGGTCATAGCGGTCGGCATTCGGCGATTCGTAGTCCCAGCGAAGACCAAGGTTGAGGGTGAAGTTCCGCGAAACACGCCAGTCGTCTTGGAAAAACAGAGCGTAGTAGCGCTGACCCCAAGCCGGGTGGTTCTCGTAAGTGCTGCTTGCCGAACTCGGGTATCCCAACAGGAAAGAAGCCAAACCGTCTCCGTAGGTGGCTGAATTGACCAAGGGGTTGCCCCGAGTGAAGTTATTCGTGGCCGAGACGCTGAACGAAGGTCTCTTTGTGGCCAGGTTGTTGAGAAGCAGCCGCAAATCCGCCCCGAACTTGATCGAGTGAGATCCGGCCAGCTTAGTAACGGTATCCCCCACGGTCCAGGTGTCGCTGTAGTTGGTCATCGTGGGGGTGCCGGAATAGCCGATGGTTTGGTAGCCCCCGATGGAAATCGTGGGGAAACTCAGGCTTTGAACCTGCGCCGAAAGGCTCTTCGGGAACCCCAGGTTGGCCGGGTCATAATCCATTGCGTACTGGTAGATGCCTAAGACGTGGCGGTTCCAACCGACCCGCAAAGCCGAGATGAAGGTAGGGCTGAGGGTTGAGGTGAGATTGAAGTTGGCCCCGTGGTTTGTCCGCCAGTGGTAATAAGTAGGCGCAGCCTCGCGCTTCCCCATTCCGATGAACACGCTCCGGCCGCCGCCCAAACCGCCGTCCTCGTGGCGGTTCGAGCGCATAAATGTGGCGAAGAACTTGTGTGCGGCAGTCAAGTTGTGATCCACCCGGATGGTGTGAATGTCGTAGGCGTCCGTAGTCGGGTTCGGCGAAACGGTCAGATTCGTGGCCCCACGCGCCACGTTATCGATCGCGGGCTTCGGGTACCACTCCATAATCTTCTTGGCGATGCTGTTGATCCGGCTGGCCGGAAGAATGCTCCCTGGGAACACTTGGCGGGTGTACACTCCGGGCGAGGTTTCCACTGTAGTGAGAGGATCATAGAGCTGGATCACTGCTCCACTCGTGCCGGAAACGTACGTCCGCGAAAAGTCTCCGGTCCGCTCGAGCAGGGTTGGGACAACCATATTGCTCGGCCGGGGAATGCTGCTGCGGATGGCTTCCCAGTTGTACATGAAAAAGGTGCGGTCTTTGCCGTTGTAGATCCCCGGCAGCCGCACCGGACCTTGGAGCTGAGCCCCTGGCTGGTTCCAGCGGAATGCCGACAAAGGCCGCCCGGCGGCGTTGGAGGCGATGTCGTTCGCGTTCAGCTTGTCGTTACGGACGTACCAGTATGCCGCGCCGTGGTACGCGTTCGTGCCAGACTTCAGGCTCACGCTGATGACGCCGCCGCCGGTGCGGCCATATTCCGCGTCATAGAGGTTGGTCTGAACTTTGAATTCTTCCACCGCGTCCGGCGGCGGTGCGAAGGTGAGATATACCC
>JAIMAR010000142.1 GCA_023511855.1 Bryobacteraceae bacterium | reverse complement strand
CCTCCAGACCGGCCTGGACATGAATGACGCTGGAACCGCCTCGGCGGGGAAAGTGGCGGGCTTCACCTTCCTGGGGCTGGCCCTGGGGACGGCCGGGGTGGCCCTGGCGGCCGCGCTGGCCTGGGCGGCCTCCCGCCCCTTCGGGCAAGGGCGCTCCCTGGAGTGGACGGTCCGGGCCTTCTGCCTCGCCTACACCCCTACCCTCATCTTCTGCGCGGTGGGGCTCGTCTTCAACCTGGCCACGGGCTGGTACACCGCCGTGGCCTTCGGGGTCACCGGGGCGCTGTGGGCGCTTTACCCCATGCTCTCCATCGTCAAGGAGATGACCGGGGACAAGCTCTGGGCCTCCCTTCTCATCTCCACCTTCTGCGGGGGCCTGGTGCTTTCCTGCTGGGCCCTCTTGGGGATATAGGAAAGGCGGGAAGGGGGCGGAGATGGACGGATCCCGGAAAGAGAGGATCGTAAACAGCCCGGTCGTCCTCTCCCGCCTGGCCATTCTGGTGATATAGGCAGGGGACGGAGATGGACAAGACAGGGGTGGAGAGGGTCGTAAACGGCCTGGTAGTGCTCTCCTGCCTCGCCCTGCTCTCCTGGCTCAACGGCCGCTATGTGGGATCCGGGGCGGGACAGGTGGCCGCCTTCACCGTGGTCGGCCTGGCCCTGGCCTTTCCCAACGAGCAAGCCACCACCGAGACTATAGCCTTCCAGCTGACCATGCCCGGCCTGGAGGAGGAGGCCTTCTATCGCGGCCTGTTGCTGCTGGCCCTGGACCGCGCATTCACCGGCAGCGCGCGGTTGCTGGGCGTCGACTGGAGCTGGGGCGCGGCGCTGTCCTGCGTCCTGTTCGGCCTGGCTCACGCGTTCGGAATCTCGAAGGGGGAGGTCTCGTTCGAGCCGCTGTCTTTCGCCCTCACAGCAGGCCCGTCGCTGATCGCCGTCTGGGTTCGCCTACGCACCGGGAGCATTTTATTGCCAGTGTTGATGCACAACTTCGGCAACGCGGTATCATTGTTCCTCTAAAGCGGATCTAGGAGACGTCCGGATCCCACCCGTTGCGGACATTGGTCAAGCCTGCTGCCATTGGCTCAAATCGGGGAAGCAAGGATGAAGCGTTCCGTCTTAGTGGGGCTCACGCTATCGCTGACAGCGGGCTGTGCAGCCTCTCCG
Source organism: Bryobacteraceae bacterium (assembly GCA_023511855.1). Taxonomy (GTDB): domain Bacteria; phylum Acidobacteriota; class Terriglobia; order Bryobacterales; family Bryobacteraceae; genus JAIMAR01. Next base: position 8,969 of record JAIMAR010000142.1, on the reverse strand, counting down.
TCCAAAGCTCCACCGAATGACTGGTCTGGCCTCCATATGGGCATGAACTACGAGTCAGTCGTCGAAATCGTCGGGCCGCCCAACCGCAAATTGCTCGTTGGAGAGCGGCTTGAGGGGGCGCTCGTATCGGGAAGCTCCGGCGACGTTTACATCTGGCGAGTTGGTAACGAGCTCAAGAGCGCATCGTTCTTCGATGACCACTTAAATGGAATCGGGTCTGGTCCGCTTCCGGCCAATTGCTGTTAGGTCCGCTCACCCACCCCGAAGAGACCTTCAGCCTGTCCGCTTTCCGGCATAGCGCCCAAGGTCTGGTTTCTGGCGCGGGGCTCATTTCCGCGCCAGACCCAAGCAGGACATTGACCGGCCCACTAGCTGAGTTCAGATCGCACCTTCGTCAGGATACGCCCCAGCAGGTTGCCGCCCTTCCATTCCGCCGGCGAATGTACGGATGGATCGTCAATCGCCAAGCCCACGCCCCAGATCCAATCTCGCGGGTTGGCCTCGACGAGCATGGCGTCGCCCGTCGCCTTCAGTTGGCGGGCCGCGCCTGCGTTTTGGCTGAATTTCGCTAGGTTGCCTTGATAGACGAAGCTGACCTTCCAGCGATCCCAAGTCTCCTGCTGGAAGCCGTGGACCGTTTGGCCGAAACGCTTCTGCTCGTCTGGACTGTCCGTTGCCAAGATCGCACTCGCCGCGCTGTCGTCACCAAACAGGCGCGCCTTGGAGAACATCATCCATTGCTCAGCAGTGACGATGGTCCGGCCGTCAATTTGGAATGGCGTCGAATGCCACTGACTGAACACCCCTCTGATGAAAGGGTAGAAGCTATCGAAGTGCTCGGGAGCCGGTAGGTCGACCTCAAAAATCGCAGGCTCATCGAGGGGCATCAAGGGTCATTTCGCCAGATGGTTCAGACGAGTCACACTCAGGTCGAGCGCTAGGGTGCTAGATTGACACTGGCTTATATCAGCTACGAGGGGGCATCGTTTTGATCGTTCATTTCCGTCTGCGCTTCCCAGATGAGGTGGTGCCAGAGGAAAATCCGGAATGGTTTTTCTATGAGGTCGATACGAGCACCGACAATGTCTTGAGAATGGTCAATATTTTCACCGACGGGCGCGTCACGCGGGACAGCGTAGAAATTGAAGAGCGCAGCGGCATAGCTTGCCCTTCAGTTCTGGATTTTCCATTCTCGCAGGACATGGAAGAGTTGCTACTTGAGACTATTAGTCCCGAGGAATTTGAGCAGCTCTGGAAAACGGGCGTCGATACAGCGTTCTGGTATCCACCCGATCTCTATCCACCTATTCGTGCGACCTAAAAGTCTGCAAACCACCCCGAACAGACTTTCACCCCGTCCGGACCAGGCGGGCAGGCTCAAGGTGCGCCTTCGGCACCGGTCCAATTCCTAGACCCAACGACGAGACTGCGCCGCCGGCATGGCGCATCAATGACGAGCGAGAAGGTTCGCTGGGTAGCGATGGCTCAACGCGATTGCCACGGATACGATAATCTATAGATTATATTTTAAGACGAACCTATAACCTATAGGCTATATGCCTATCGCGCACAGAGCCCTTGCCGCCCTAGACCTTTGCCTCTTGCCTCTAAGAAGCTGGGTTTCGTCACGTCCACCGCATGGTTGGCTGCGCGCCATCCGCGACGGCTTGGGCATGACGGCAGCGCAGTACGCCGCGCGTCTTGGCGTGAGCCAACCGCGCATCAGCGCACTCGAAAAAAGCGAAGCTGAAGAGACGGTCACGCTAGCGACCCTCCGCCGTGCGGCCGAGGCGCTCGACTGCCAGCTCGTCTATGCCATCGTCCCCAACCAGCCACTAACCCAGACCCTGCGCGAACGCGCGCAACTCGTCGCCAACAAGCAACTGGCGCGGACTGACCACACGATGCGTCTGGAAAGCCAAGGCCTCAGCCCTGATGATCTGGTGCGCGAACGTGACCGGCTCGTTGAAGAATTGCTTCAAGGCAATCCGCGCCGACTATGGGACGCGTTATGACCGACGCAGTGTTTGATCCGGACGATGATGCCGCAACGCCAATATCCACGTTGAGCGTTGTCCTGAGTCCTCTTATCGCGCGCCCACCACGACCCGACACCTCTGCCCCCTTCCGGTCCTGGCCGCCGCCCCACGACAAGCCTCCAGCGCCGCCCGGTTCTCCCTCTCGAACGCGGCCATCTCAACGATCCGCGCCCAGGCGTCCGGATTGACGCCGTGCATCAGCCGCCCGCCAGCCGCCCAACGATCCTGATCAAGGGTCGCGGCCGCCATGCGCTCGGGCGCTTGCCAACGATAGGGCAGGGCGCGCGCCACCGGCCCCGACAAGCCTGTCCAAAGGCCAACGCCGAGCGCGACACCGACCATGCCCGTCACGATCATCCACCGCTGCTGGTCCTTGCGATCCCGCGGCCGGGCCACGACGTCGGAGAGCACCCGCAGCGCCTCGTCCAAGCCACGCTGTGTCTGGACCAGGTCCTGCCGCGCCTGATGCCTTGCCCCCGACACCGCCGCCTCGATCTCGGCGGCGATCCGTGAGGGCGAGAAGGTCCGCAGCGGCGAGTTGGCCAGGATCGTGATCTGATGGTCCAGCGCCTCGAGCCGCCCGGCCATCTGGCCCAGGGTCGGACTGTAGTCGGGCGCTTCGGTCCGGGCCTCACCGCCCGTCAGACCCTCGATCGCCCGCCGGAGCAGGGCGACCTCGCGCGTCAGCTGGGCGAACGCCTCGGTGGCGGAAGCCTCGTCCTGGCTCATCGGGACTATCGCTCCCAGCCTGGATCATCGGGCCAAGGCCCTAGCCCGCGCTCAGGCTCCTGGGCCTTGGCCGGCGAGCGGAGGGGCTCGGCCACCCGCTCGGCCTGCATGGCGGTCAAGACCGGCCCGGTGCGGCCCTTGGCGGCCGGCGCGACCGTCTGCGGCTGCTGCTGGAACACCGCCGCCAGATGCCGGGCCGCGCCCGGCCACAGGGACGCCACCGACTTGGCCGCGGCGGCCAAGGCCAGCCTCTGATGCTCGAGCACCGGCAGACCGGCCTTGGTCATGCGCAGGACATCCATCGTCGCGGCCGCGGCCCGCTGCACCGACCGGTGGGCGATCCGGGCCCGGTCCGCGGCGGACGCCAGGGCCGGGGCGCTCGCGGCGGCAGGCGGCTTGAACCCGGCGAACATCCCTCGCGACGGTTCCGACCGCTCGCCGATCCGCCGCCGCTCGGCGAAGGCCTTGGGATAATCCAGCGCCATGTCCTTGGGCCGATCGCGGCCCAGGGTGCGCACCAGATCGGCCCGGGTCGCGAAGGTCTCCTGGCTGTAGTGCAAGGCCAGGCCGTCGCGATGGCGGCTGAGCGCCACATAGGCCGCATGCCGGTCCATCGACCCGCTGGCCAGGACATGCGCGCGATCGACGCTCACCCCCTGCGACTTGTGGATGGTCGCCGCATAGCCGTGATCCACATCGTTGTACGTCTTCAGATCGACAAGGACGTGGCGGCCGTCGTCCAGCCGCACGCCCATCGCGCCCTGGTTGACGGTCGCGATTGTGCCCAGCGTGCCGTTCTTGACCCCCAGCGAGCGCTCGTTGCGCAGGAACATCACCCGGTCGTTGACGGCGAAGTCGCGCGGCCCGCGCGTCGTCGCCACCGCCTGGTCGGGCCCCAGCTCGCCATCGGCCTTCAGCCGCTCCCGCGCCAGACCGTTGAGCGCCCCGACATCGTCGCGGGCATAGGCCAGCATGATCCGCGACGATGTCGGATCATCCCGCCGCTCGGCCGCCCAACCGGCCACCATCGCCGCCCGCGCCGCCGCGTGGCTGGCATGGCCATGGACCATGCCAGCCGCTTCGTAAGCGGCCAGGGCCTCGTCCAGGCGCCCGGTCGCCAGGCGTCGCGTCGCCTGCCGCTGCCAGTCCTGGCGCTGGCGGCGGATCTGGCGGATCTCGGCCGCGCCATGCTGGGTGGTCAGGGCCCGGAACGCCGCCCCCGCCTCGATGGCCTGCAGCTGCTCGGCGTCGCCGACCATCACCACCTTGGCCCCGGCCTGCTCGGCCTGATCGAGCACCCGCTGCATCTGCCTTGAGCCCAAGAGGCCCGCTTCGTCGATGACCAGCACATCCCTGGCCGTCAGCCGATCGCGACCCTGCGCCCAGCCGTGTTCCAGACTGGCCAAGGTCCGCGACGCGATGGCCGATCCGCCTTCGAGGGTCTCGGCGGCCACGCCCGACAAGGCCGCGCCCTGGACCCGATAGCCTTGCGCTTCCCAGGCGTCCTTGGCCACGCCAAGCATGGCGCTCTTGCCGCTGCCGGCGTAGCCGACCACCAGGCTCAAGCGCTCGCGCCCGGTGACATGGGCCAAGGCGTCGCGCTGCTCCGGCGACAGGGTCAGGCCGGCCGCCGCGCTCTTGGCCAGGGCCGCGGTCCGCTGGTCCGCCCCGACCCCATGGTCGCGCCGCTCGGCCAGGCTTTGCGCCGAGCGTTCCAGCCGCTGTTCGACCTGCAGCATCTCGCGGCTGGTGAACCGCTCGCGGCCCTGGCCGTCGCGCCCCAGCGCCACCCGTTCGGGCGAGGTCTTCATCGCGCTGACCACCTGGTCGAACTGGGCCTTGCCGTCGCTGTGACGGTGAGCGAACCGCGCCAGGTCGTGGTCGGTGAACGTCGCCTGGTGATGGGTCATGGCCGACAGACCCACGGCCGGATCGGCGAGGATCCGCGCGCCGTTGCGCCGGGCGATGTCGCGATGGTCCTGGGCGCGCTGGGCGGCCTGGCCGCGATCGTCGCGCCGCGACCCGGCCGGGCCGATCTTGTCCTGCGGCTCCAGCTCAACGCCCTGGTCCTTGAACGCGCGATGATCGATCCGCGCCTCGATCCCCAGCTGGGCCAGACGTTCATTGACGTGCTCGCTCCAGGCCTCGCGCCAATGGCTCAGCAGCGCGGTGCTGTTCCAGTCGCGGACCTTGGCCCCGAACCGCGCCGCGCCGTCTTCATCGATCGCCACCGCGCGCAGGGTCAGCATGACGTGGGCGTGGGGCTTGGGGCTGCCGTCCTCGGCGATATCCCAATGCACATTGAGGTCGGCGATCATGCCGCGATCGACGAACGCGCGCCGCACGAAGTCGCGAGCCAGCGACACGCCCTGGGCCTGATCCATCTCGCGCGGAATGGCGAACTCCACCTCGCGCGCCAACTGAGCGTCCTTGCGCTGTTCTCCAGCCTCGACCGCGTTCCACAAGCTCGCCTGATCGGGCCACGCCGCGCGGGCGGCTTCGTTGGGCGTCAGGATCTCCGAATGGATGACGCCGGCCTTGTTGGTGAAGTCGTGCGCCCGGTCCAAGCGCTCGTCGTGCAGGCGGCAGGCGGCGCGATACGCGGCCGCGGCCACCGCGCTGGAGCCGTTGGCGCGGCTGATCACCTTGGCCGAGAAGTGATAGATCGCCATCGGGGCGGTCCTTGTCCGCATCTCGCGCCCTTGATCTTCAAGCCACGTCGGCACGACGTATAAGCGCGCACTCCGATCTTCCGATCGGCCTGACCGCGCCGCAATCCCCAGGAATTGAGGTATTGCGCCCGCCGCTCGAGCCTTCCTAACCTTGCGGTCCGGGGCTTGGAGATCCTCATGCGCAGACCGCGAGACATCGACGCCGAACTCAAGGACCTCGCCGCCAAGGCCAAGACCTTGAAGACCCGCAAGGTCGTTCAACTGGGCGAGCTGGTCATCGCCACCGGCGCCGACGCCCTGGAGCCCGAGCTCCTGGCCGGCCTGTTGCTGTCGGCGCTCGAGACCAAGACCGCCGCGGCCCGCGCCGACTGGACCGCCCGCGGCGAGGCGTTTTTTTGCAAAGGGAAGGGGGAGGGGCGCAAGCTGGCGACGGCTGAGGGCCACGCGGCGGGCCCTGGCCAAAACCCTGGCCCTGGCGCGGCGAGCTGAAGCCGCCGCCGCCCGTCTCGACACCCGGACCTGGGTCGTGCAGCGCCGCGAACGCACCCGTCACCTGATCGAACTGGGCGGCCTCGTCGCCAAGGCCGGTCTCGTCGATCTCACCGACGATGATCGCGCCGTGCTGCTGGGCGGGCTTCTCGATCTGGCCGACCGCCTGAACGGGCCAGAGGGGCGCGACCTGCTGGCCCTGTGGCGGCGGCGCGGAAGGCGGGCTTTTGAGGCGGATGTCCTGGCGGATACGACCCTCAAGGAGACGCCCCAGCGGCAGCGAAGAAATTGTCGATCGGACTAAGGTCGATCGGGCAGTCCCGCACCAGTCGGAGCGAGGCGCTCGCTTTGGTCAAGATCGAGACCGCGTACAGTCGGAGCTGCGGGATTGGACGACGGCCGTGGTCGAGCTGGGTGAGAAATGGCCGGGTCGACTTCAGGACACCGTGAATGTGGCCGACGAACCCGAGCCAGGCTTCGCCAATGATCCAGACGTGCTTACCGAGGTTCGGTTGGGCGAGCTTCCATTAATCCGCTATGCACTGCGGATCGGTTTAGTCGCATGTCCTAGTCAGGCCCCATAATGCGCTGTCTATCCTTTGCAGAAATGGAAACCATCTTCCGCGATCCAAAATTTTCCGTCTCCTTCGAACATCCATGGGTCCGATCTGAACTTCTCTTGGACTCGTCCATCGCGGATCTGCAAACGCGAATAGAGGTGCGGACCTCAGATATTAGCCAGACGGCGTATTTTATAAGAACGCTCAATCAATGGCTTCCCTCTGATCAAGCACGGCTGCTCTGGGTGGATTACTGGGCGAAAGATATCTTTGATGGATTTGAGAATGCGATGATCAGCGCGATTTGGCGCGGCCTGGGAGAAGCGCTGCCTGTCGATCAGATGCCCGGGTTATACCTTGCGACACGCAATTGGGAGCAGACTGCGGGTTCCTCGACCCAAGCCGAAGCTTTCAGCATGCTCTTTGGACTAGTTTCCATGTTGCTGACGACCCGTTCCGACGGGTGGCTGATAGCGACGGGATGCGCTGATCGGATCCAATTTTATGAGGGCCGTGTCTTCCTACACTCGCAAGACAGAGCCCGCATCGAACGGGCAAACGAGATCGCTAGCGAGTTCGGTTGATTGAGCTAAGCGCTGTGAGCCGCGGTTGACGGAAACCTAGCTCAGGAACACAGGCCATCAATGACCTTGGCCGCCTCGACCACGACAGATGACCAGTCGCGGGGACTCGACTGCCTAATCAGATGCACGGAGGCATACCAGGGCAAACGAGATCCACTGCTCATGTATCTCCATTCTGGATTGTGAGGGAGAAGCGCGACACAGGTCTTACCCATCGCTCCGGCCAAATGAACGGTCGCATTCTGCACCGAGATCACAAGATCCAGATTCTCGATCAGGTCAGCGAAATCCTGGAAGTTGAAAAGCTCCTCAGGTGGGAAAGAGCGAATAGGGGAGGCGAGCACGGCATTAGCTTGTTCGATCTCGGCGATGACATCGCCATACTGGAGACTGATGAACTCGCAGCCTGGTGTTTCAAGCAAGGCACGCAAGGCCAGGAGATCAACAGATCTTTCTGCGCGACCGGTCTGAGGGACGCCGCCCCGCCACGAGATCCCCACTCTTAGGCCAGCCGGGCGTTCGCCCAGGCGTTCGGCCCATCGCGCCGCTCCATCCGGCCGCGCCTTCACATAGGCCTCACCCGGAAAGTCGGCCCATGTCCGACGGAAGGCCGACCCCAGACTGCTCATGGCCAGCAGGGTGTCCACCGAATCGCCATCCACCTGCGCACCCCGAGGGTCGACGAAATTCACCGCTGGAAACGCATTTTCCAGAAGCCCCATGAGGCGCGGCTCGCAAAGGCACACGACACTCTTGGCGGTGCGTTGGAGGTCGGGAAGCATGCTGGCGAACATGACCTGGTCGCCAATGCCTTGGTCGCCGATCAAGAGAACGCGCTGATCAACAAGATCGGACGCCGCCGGCGCGGTCTTCAGCATGGGGATCAGTTGCAGTGGGACAAAACCGCGGGTGGCGATCAACTCGTCCGTGCTCCAGCGGGCGTCGTAATCCTGCCAACCATTGGCGAAGTCGCCCCTGGCCAATCTCAGCAAGCCGCGTTCGTAAGGTGGAATGGCTGATCCGGGTCGCCGCCGCGCCGCCTCATCAAAGAAGGTTAGAGCCTTATCGGCCTCTCCCAATACGCGGTGCGTCTTACCCAGGCGCACCAGGGCGTCGAAAGAGACCTCGTCGGCTTGCGCCGCATGGACGTAGGCTTCGACCGCCTCGCGCTGGCGCCCGGCCACGCCGAGCCCCACGAAGAACGCGAGCAGGAGCGAGCCGGCCGGCAGGAGCCACCGTAGGTACGGCTCGAGCCCCTCGCGGATCCGCTCGAGGGCCTCCTGTTCGGGGGTGAGCACGCGCGTCGTCGGCGCGATCCATCGCGCGATCGTCAGGTTCGCGTACAGCAGGACGAAGAACCCGAGCCCGAAGGCGATCCCGAGCAGGGCCTTCGTTCGAAGGGTCGTCCAGAACACGCCGGACTGCCCGATCTCCCGGAACCACTGCACGCGGATCACGAAGTCGGCCAGGAGCGTGAAGGCGACCGCGGCCACGAACGCCGCGAGCAGCAGGGTGGCCGGCCAGCGCCTGGGGCGCTCCCCGATCCGGATCGTCGTCGTCGACACGCGTGCGGGCTCCTTGCCTGGGGGCGTTGCGGGCAGCCTAGCTCATGAGAGACGTTCGACCGCACGGCCCCCGTCGGACCCCCCGGCGGCGACCAGGGCTTCGACCGCCTCGCCGAACCGGCGCACGGCGACGATCCGCATCGATCCGGTGTCGAGGCCCTCGAGCTCCTCGAGGTTGCCGCGCGGCACGAGGAACACGTCGGCCCCGGCGCGCGCCGCCCCGAGGACCTTGTCCCTCACGCCGCCGACCGCTCCCACCCGGCCGTCGAGGTCGATCGTGCCGGTGCCGGCGACGACCCTGCCGCCCGTGAGGTCGCCGGGGGTCATCAGG
>JAIMAR010000141.1 GCA_023511855.1 Bryobacteraceae bacterium | reverse complement strand
CGCGCTTGGGATGACCGCAGCGTCCACGGGCGCCGACTTGGTGCTGTCCAAAGGGGCCAATGAAGTCGCGCAGTTAATCCGCGGCGCCTCCCGGCTTCTGCGTCCCACCCGACGCAAGCCGCCGGCCCGTCAGGCGGCTGCATCGCAGCTCCGCAAGCGCCGGCTGTAGCTTTCGCCCTGCAACCCGCCCGGCGCAGCCGCTATGATCGAGGTGAGGAGAACGCACATGCTCGAGATCACTTGGTTGGGACATGGAACCTTTCAATTCCGGCTTGGTTCCGGTGAGGTCGTGCTAGCCGACCCTTGGACGGAGAGCAATCCTGCCTATCCAAAGACCCACAAGTTTGATCGCCTGGATGCGATGCTTATCACTCACGGGCACTTCGACCACATCCACGACGCCGTGCCGCTGGCGAAGCAGTTTTCGCCCAAAGTCGTCGCCATCTACGAGACCTGCGTGTGGCTGGAATCGAAAGGGGTTCAGAACACGTGCCCGATGAACAAGGGCGGATCCCAGCAGGTCGGGCCGCTCACGGTCACCATGACCCACGCCGTTCACAGTTGCGGCATCCAAGACGAAGACCGCATCATTTACGGCGGTGAAGCGGCCGGCTACGTGATTCAGCTTCCAGACGGCAGATCCCTCTACTTTGCGGGCGACACGAACGTTTTCTCCGACATGCAGCTCATCGCTGAACTTTACCGCCCGGAGCTGGCTTTCCTTCCGATCGGCGATTTGTTCACCATGAGCCCGCGTGAGGCCGCCCTGGCCTGCCGCCTGCTGAAGCCGGCCAAGGTGATCCCGATGCACTTCGGGACTTTTCCGCCGCTCACCGGAACTCCGCAGCAGTTGGCCGAGCTGATCCGGGATCTTCCCGGGGTGGAAGTCTGGCCGCTGGAGATCGGCAAACCGGTGACATGGTAGACGGCGCGGCGCCTTGTACATTTCTATCCCAAACTTCGTCCCCGGGCGAACTCCGGAAAGCCTGGCCCGTGCAGGGAGCAGCCGGGCCCCGCGCTTCCGCGAAACGACAGACCGGCGCCGCTGCCTGCCGAAGGTCCAGGGCGGGGAAAAGTTCCGGTGCGCCATATCTGAATTTAACATCCTCTTAATATGACAAGTTTTACAGCCTCTTTACGTAGAAAGTGAATCGTCCGCGTCTACGGCGCAGTCTTAATAGGCGTGGAACAAACATTCCGCTCCATGAGGCAACCAAGAGGAGGAAACATGAAAATCACATTTGCGGCCGGGCTGGCTCTTTTGACCCTGGCTATTGCCGTCGCGCCGCTGGCGGCGCAGACCTATAGAATGGAAGCCGCGATTCCGTTCGCGTTTGCCGTCGGCTCGCACACGATGCCCGCCGGACAGTATGAGATCCAGAACCTGGCCCGGGGCGTTGCAAAGATTTACAACCCGGATTCCAGGAAACCGCTTGCCGTGAGCTATCAACCCGGCGCGATGCCTTCCAGCAAAATGGGCGGCGGCGAAGTGATTCTGGTCTTCCACCGCTACGATGAGGCGTACTTCCTGGCTGAGATTCGCGACGGCTACACCGCAACCGTGTATAGCTTCCCCGAAGCGCAGCGGCAAAGGGAGTTGCGCCGGGCCGCGGCGATGGGCAAGCCGGATGAAATCTTGACGGTCGTAGCGCGCGCGAACTTCGGCGCACGATGACGCTATTCCTCCGTCTCTCCCTCCGTACAGCCGAGCGGCCGGGCCTCCAACCGGCCGCTCTTCTTATTTAGCTTCGACATACGTTGCCGGCGCCCCACCCGTCCGCGGATAACATGCTCTTAACATGGAGGGTGTAACCCAACCGCGCTCTCAGGAATCCAATAGGGTAGAAAGTCAAATCAGAGCAAAAAGCTCAATCTCTTACCGACAGGAGGGCTAAGACCATGAGGAAACTGCTGTTCGCCTTGTGTGCGGCCTTGCTGTTGGCTGTATCCGCAGCGCCGCTTTCCGCTCAGACGCTTCTGTTGCGGGCGAATGTCCCGTTCGAGTTCTACCTGAACGGCAAAGCCATGCCCGCGGGGGAGTACCAGATCGACACCAAGTTGGGACATGGCATCGCACGGGTGTGGAACCTGGATTCTAACCGGGCGATGCTGACGCTGGCGCAGAAGGAGAGTTTCCCCTATCGCGCCAGCCGTGAAGAAGCAGTGGTGGTGTTCCATCGTTACGGCGACCGGTACTTCCTCTCCCATGTGCGTGACGGCTTTGGCGGGATCCAGTACCGCATGGCGACTTCCAGGGCGGAAGCCGAGTTTCAGGAGCGCGCTGCGGTGCGTGAGCCGGACGAGACCGTGCTGATCGCGGCCCGGCTGGTCCGTTAGACGGGCGGCGGGTCTCGTCCGCCTTTGTCCTTACCCGATCGAGAGGCCTCCTGGAGATGCAGGCCTTGTCCTGCGGCTCCAGGAGGCTTGCTTCTTGGGCGAATCCCTCGTCCCCCTTCTCCGCAGGTTCAAAACTTCCGGCAGAAACGTCTTGTTTGAATGGGAGATTCGGGGTATTCTCCTAAACGAGACGGAGAGACGGCAATGTTTCGACCCTTAAGCGGATTCAAGGCCCGTGTGGGCGATTTAAACCTGGTGGTGGTGTCGGAGTTTGACGAGTGGCGGGTGGTGGTTCATTCAGCAGATGTGATTTTGCAGGGCCAGCGGCAATTCAAGGACACGAAGGCCAAAGAGCACGCCTGCCTGCTAGTCCAGAACTATTACGAGGAGATCCGCAAGGAACCGGCGCCGGATCTCACGCAGCTTGACTGGCAGCCGACCGGGCCGACGGACTGGCTGGTTTGGAAGACCTGAGGGTCGGGGGCCAGCTATAATCGAACCAGAGATGTTCTTCCGCAGGCCCCATACGCGCACGCCCTCACTCGACGACCGCATCCAAGCTCTGCGCGCCGCGGGCTTTGAGGTGCGATCCACTGGCGGCTCGCAGTTGGAGGTCCGCCGGGGATGCTGCGCCGCCCATGTGGAGCAGGCGGACGGACCTTCCCCGAGGATCGCCCGGTCAGGCCTTTTGTTCGGCGGTGAGCTGGCGGCGCTCATCGACGGGGGCTACATGAAGTTTTTTCAGACGCCTTCGGGGCGGCGCCGCCCGGCGCTATCCAAAGACCTGAGGGATCTCCAGGATTTCCGCGAAGACCTGCGCGAGGCCCTGGGCTTGCCCAGCCTTTATAACGAGTCTCTGGGCACGGTTTGTGAGAAGCACGCTTACGACCGGCTCAGCGGACGCCCGATGTAATGCGGCGGTAGACCGCCTCCAACTGCTCCGCTTCCCGGCGACGGCCCTGCGCGGCCAACACTTTCGCCTTAAGCTCCAGGACCCGAGGGAAAGTCCAGAAACTCAGAGGCGGCTCCAGTCCAGCCGGGGGAGTTCCGTGCATAGCGACCAGAGGCGCCGCTTCGGCCGTCTGGCCCGCTTCGATCAGCGCCCAGGCCAGCAGCGCGCCGAGCTGATCCTGAGACAACGGGTCCGTCGACTGGTGCAGCGGCTTGAGAATCTGAGCGGCCTGGTCGAAGCGCCGATCCAACAGCGCCCGGCAGGCCAGCCCAAGACTGCGGAAAAGGCCTTCCGGCACGCCTTCCCAGCCTGGGGCTCCGGCGATGACCACGACCAGCAGCGCCGCGCTGCGGGCGGCCGGCGCCTGGGAGCGCTGCAACACGCCCCGGGCCAGACTGACGGCCTCATCCTTGCGCCCGCTGGTCAGGTTCCACAGAGCCAGCCGCGAGCGGGCCAACTCGGAGACCTCCCCTGCGCCTGAGCCGGCCAGGGCCTCCATGAGCCGGCGCCCCTCCTGGCGTTCACCGGCCAGGTAGAGCCAGTCCGCGTGGACGAAGTCCACCAGCGGATCGGCGCCGCGCCGCCGCAGCTCAAGGTAGCGCCGGAGAATCTCTTGAGCTCCGGATACGTCGCCCAGCATGAGCTTCGCTCGCGCGGCCTTGTACAGCGTCGCCCCGCCAAGGAAGCTTGGATCGCGGTCGAAAGCCTCTTGGTAGGCCTTGGCGGCAGCATCAAACTCCCCGAAGTGGTAGCAGATGTCCCCCAAAGAGTCCAGCGGATTCGCTTCCCGCGGGGCTAAGCGCTGGTAAGCAGCTAACGCCGCCTGGGCTTCCGCGCGGCGTCCCAGCCGGGCTTCCGCGTAGGCCAGATCGTTCCAGGCCGAAGGCTCCTCCCGGTCCACTTGGACTGCGCGGCGTAACCGTTGGGCACCGGCGTCGTAGTTGCCTTCGGCGGCCTCCTGACGGCTCAACTCAACTTGAAGGCCGGTGTCGGACGGGGTCATCGCAGCCAGCTCCGCGACGGCTTTCCGCAAAGCGGCACGGTCCCCCTCCACCCTGGCCCGCAGCATTGCAATTTCCGCCCTGCGGCGCGCCGGAATCCGCTCGCCAAGTTCCTGAGCACGGCGAAGAACGCCGAGGGCCGCAGCGCTCTGGTTGTGCTGGAGCAAAGCCTGCGCCCAGGCTATATAGAGAGGTCCAAAGCCGGGATCGGCTTGAGCTCCGCGCTCAAACGCCTCCACCGCAGCGGCCAGGGTAGGACTGATCCGACCCACGGCCAGCGCCCGGAGCGCCGCGGGACTGCTGGTTTCCAGGGGCGGCGCACTGGGATCCAGAAACCGCGCCAGCTCCGCGCACAACGGAAGGATGCCCTCCGAGCCGGCCGGAGACTCCAGTCGACGCCGCGCCAGCACCTTGCCCGTATCGGTGCGGCGCTGTTCCGCCTCCAGCCTGAGGCGGCTTCCGGTCCGAACGAAATAGCCGGCTACGACAATCCTGGCCCGCGCGGACGCCGCGTCCCGCGCGTTTTGAAACATTCCGGCGCGCAGATGCGGAAGCGTATTCAACTGGAGGACGATTCCCTCGCGCAGCGCGGGGCCGACCCAATCCAACGAAGGATCCCCGCTTAGGTTTTCAAAGGGCAGGACCGCCAGACGTTGCACCGTCTGCGGCCGGCTCGGGGAACATCCCGCAGCGGCCAACCATGCGGCCGTGAAAAGGAGCCAACCGCGCAGCAGGCTAGAGGACACGGAACTCCATGGCCATCAATTCTTGAAACTCGGGCAGATCGCGCATGGCGGCGAACGCCGGCTCCTCCATGTACTTCTTCTTGTCTTTGAACCCCTCTTCCAGGGACTTGCGAATGCTGATTAGCGCCCTCTCAAACATGCCGCTTTCGGCGTAAACTTTGGCCAGGTAGTAGTGGAACCGGGCTCGCTCTTCGATGCTGCGCTCCTGGAGGATCGTTCCAGCCGTGCCGCGGTTCTCGAAGATGTTTGGATCGAGAGCCAGCGCTTGCTGATAGGCGCGGGCGGCGTCTTCGTAGCGCTTGCGGGCGAAATAGGCGGTGCCCAGGTTGCTGTAGATGGTGGCCGAATCAGGGGCCAGCTTCAATGCACGCTGATATTCGCGTATGGCGCCCCGGTAGTTGCGCTGAGCGTAAGCCAGCGCGCCCAGGTTGTTGCGGGCTTCGGCGTACCTAGGGTTCAGCTTCAGCGCGCGCTCGTAGTGACGCTTGGCGGCGCGGTAATCCTGCAAATGGTGGTAGGCGATGCCGATCTTGTTCCAAAGGATGTAATCCTGGGGTCCGCCCATGGCCTTCATGTACATGTCGATGGCTTCGCGGTACATCTTGCGGGCCATATAGAGGTCCCCCCGTTGATGATCGGTCAGGGTGACCGGAGCCGGAGTCGGTGAAGGCGCCGGATTCTCCGCGGGCGTGGCCGGCGCGGCTTCCTGGGCGAATCCGGGCATGATCGGCAGCGCCAGGATCGTGGTGAGTGCAGCCCAGAGAAGAAGGCGAGTGCTGGAAGTGATTCTCATAACCGCCCCCTAAGTACTATTTGAACACATCCAGGATGCGGCGGAAGATGTTTTTTCGGGGCGGTGCGGGCGCGGACGGCGCCGGGGGAAGCGCTGCTTTCTCGACGGCCTTGCGCGGGGCTTTGGCGCGGGCGCCGGCTTGTTGCTTCTCTCGGGCCGCGCCGCCGACCGCGGGGGAAGCCGCCACCTCCACAGGCCGCTCCCAGCCGGCCACCCGGGTGGACGCCAGCGCACCTCCGTGCAGGCGGCAGACCTCCAGCGGCTCGGTGCCGGCGATGAACGCTTGCAGCTGAGGCTTGGGGCAACCCGGCCCAGCCAGCATCCCGCTCAGGGGATCGATCTCCACCATCACGATTCCTTCGGGCGGCTCAAACTCTTTGACGTTGCGGTACTCGCGGTGGCGGTGCGCGCGCTTCATGAACTCGGTCCAGATGGGCAGCGCAGAGCGCGCTCCCTCCAATCCCAGTTCCCGGTTATCGTCGAAGCCCACCCAGACCACGCAAATGAGCTTGGAGGTAAAACCGGCGAACCACCCGTCGTGCGAAGTGCCGGTCTTGCCCCCCGCCGGGAGCGTGAAGCCTCGCGCCCGCGCGCCGGCCGCGGTCCCGCTGCGCATGACCTCCTGCAAAAGGTCCACCATAAGGTAGGCCACGCGGGGATCCAGGGCCTCTTTTCGGCGCGGCTGATGCGTGTAAAGGACCTTGCCGGCCTGGTCCCGGATCAGCTTGATCCATGAGGGCGCCACATAGACCCCCATATTGGGAAACACCGTGTAGGCGCCGGCGATTTCAAGCGGAGTAACTTCGTAGGCCCCCAGGGCCACCGCAGGCGTGGGTTGGATCCGGAGATTCATTCCGGCCCTCTGAGCCACCTCCACAACTTTGTTGTAGCCGATCATCTCCGCCAGGCGTACGGTCGGCACGTTGAGCGAATGGGCGAGCGCGTAGCGCACGGTCACCGTACCGTAGTACTTATCGCCAAAGTTGGCCGGGCTGTAAGTCTGATCGTCGAAGTAAAAAGTGGTCGGTTCGTCGGCGAGTGTGGTCAACGGAGTAATTTGGCGCCCCTCTTCCACCGCCGCAGTGAAGGCTGCGGCGTAGACGAAGGGCTTGAACGAAGAACCAGGCTGGCGGCGCGCCAGAACCCGGTTCAACTGACTCCGGCCGTAATCCCGGCCCCCGATCAAGGCCCGGACTTCGCCCGTCGCCGCATCCAAGGCCACCAGCGCCACTTGGACGTCCGGCGGCTTGTTGCGGAATTCGCGGCGGCGGCGAAGCTGCTCATCGACCTCCTGCATCCCCAGCCTCACCGCCTCGGCTGCGTCGCGCTGCAAGTCCATGTCCAAGGTCGTGTAGACCCGGTGGGAGGTGCGCTGAAAGTCGTATTCTTGGAACTCGTCCTGGAGCTGGTTATTGACCAGATCGACGAAATAAGGAGCGTCGGCAGACTCGGCTCCGCCGCGCACCACGGTGAGCGGCGCAGCGGCCGCCTCGCGGAACTGTGCCTCGGTGATGTAGCCGTTCTCGCGCATCAGCGACAACACGACGTTGCGCCGCGCCCTGGCGCGTTCGGGCCAGCGCACGGGATTGGTGTAGCTGGGCTGGCGGATGAGTCCGGCCAGGGTGGCGGCCTCCGGCAGAGTCAAGTCCCGGACGTCCTTGCCGAAGTAAGCCTGGGCGGCCTCGCCAAAGCCGCGGATGCTGAAGCTGCCGCGCATGCCGAGATCAATGTGGTTGGCGTAATATTCGAAGATCTGTTCCTTGCTAAGCTTGCGCTCCAGATGGAGGGTGATCAGGACCTCGGCCGCCTTGCGTTTCCAGGTGCGCTCGCTGCGGTTCAACCACACGCTTCCGGCGAGCTGCATGGTCAGCGTGGATGCCCCTTCCGCAATCCGGCCCTCCTTCAAGTCGACATAAGCCGCCTTAAGGATGCGGAACGGGTCGAATCCTGCGTGCTGGAAGAAGCGCTTGTCTTCGGCCGAGAGTACGGCTTGGACCAAAACCGGTGGCAAGTCGGCGAACTTTACGGGGCGGCGCTTCTCGCGGCGGTTGCCTACGTTCTGATACAAGTTGGTCAGTAGTTCAGGTTCGAGCAGGTATTGGGTCCGGGGGGTGTGGTCGCGGGTGGAGATGATCTCCACGACTCGGTCGTCCTCGAAGCGCAGCACGCCGCCCTCCTGGTCGAAGTAGGAGTCCGGCCCGGGGAAAATCTCGATGGCGCCGGGACGAAGGTTGTACCAGCCCATGGGGTTGCTGGGAGATTCAGTGTAGCCGCTGCGCCGGAGTTGCTCGGCGATCTCCTCCGGGGTGATCTCATCGCCCAGCGTGACGGTCTTGGGCGCGGCGAAGATCATTGAGGCGCTGGGATAGGGCCCGGTGCGCAGCTTGGCGTCGATGAGCGCGGCGAACTTCAGATAGTAATAAGTAAAGGTCGCCAGCCCGGCGGTTCCGCCCAGGAACACGAGGATCAGCAGGGTCCGCCCCACCGGGTGGAACACAAACCGCGTCAGCCGCGATTCACGGGAGATCTGCAACCTCAAGGCCACTTTGCGGACGCCTCAGTCCCTATTCTCGCAGATGCCGCGAGGGCGGAGAAACGCGGCGGGGCCGGATCTAAGGCGCTCTTCCTCTGGGGCGGAAGTGGAGGTCGACCGTGTAGAGAGGCAGCCGCACCGTCGAGTCGTAGAGCACCGTGATCTCCACCCTGCCGTGCGCCCGGCGAATGCGAACTTGATTCGGCTGGATCTTCAGCCCCCGCCGTTCGGCCTCGCGCAGGACTTCCGCAACGGTCTCCGCTTCCGGCTGCGAAGTCTCCAGCGCGCGCCTCGCGATGGCCGCCAGTGCGGACTGGTATTGGAGATTCCTCACATAGGGAGGAAGCAGCACCGCGCCCACCGCCAGCAAAGCCGCCGCCAGCGCTAAGCCCGCCGCAACCCGCCAATCCAATCGTCCCATGCTCCTCCAGTTTCACCGGCGGAGGAGGTTCCTGGCAACAAACAGCAGGTTGGCCGGCCGCTCAGCGAGCCGCCGCATCAGATATGGGTACCAAGCGTCTCCATAGGGCACGTAGAGCCGCAGCCGGTAACCCCGGCGCACGAGCGACCGTTGCAGGTCCCGCCGGATGCCGTACAGCATCTGGAACTCGAATGCCTCCTTGCTCAAGCCCAGCCGCTTGGCGTGGCCGATCGCGTGGCGGATCATTCGCGGGTCGTGCGTGGCCAGCCCTGGGTCGGTTCCCTGCTCCAGCAACAACTCGGTGAGGCGCATGAAGCTGCGGTTGACCTGGGACTTGCGAGGATAGGCGACGCTGGGAGGCTCACGGTAGGCGCCCTTGCACAGGCGCACCGGGATCTTCCGCCGGCACAGATCCTCGGCGTCTTCCGGGGTGCGGTAGAGGTAGGCTTGCAGCACCGCCCGAACGCACCCGTAGCGCTCGTGCATGGCGGTGACGATACGCAACGTGGCGTCCACATAAGGGTGCGACTCCATGTCGAACTCGACGAAGCCGTGGTTCTCGTTGGCCGCCTCCATCAGCCGCTCGACGTTGCGGCGGCAAAGATCTTCGGAGAGGTTCAGGCCGAACTGCGTGAGCTTGATGGAAATGCTGGCGTTCAATCCTTCGGCGGCGATGCGCCGCAGCGCCGCAAGGTAGTGTTCCAGCGAGATCTCAGCCTCCTGTTCGGACGTCACGTATTCGCCCAGGTGATCCAACGACACCAGAATCCCCTCGCGGTTCAACCGCCGGCAAACTTCTACTCCCCGGTCGAGAGTCAGCCCGGCGACGAACCGCCGAGTGAGGACCGACGCAGCGCGGGAGGTCTCGAACCAACGGCGCAGCCAGCGGCGTTCCGAAAGGTACAGCAGCAGGGTCCGTAACATGAAGCTCCTCTCAGGCGCTTTCGCCTGCCTGCGGCCGGCGCGGCATCAAGGCCACCTGCTCCGGCGCAGCCGGCTCCTCGCCCGCCACCGCACCCAGCTCCCGCACCCGGCGCAGGCTGGGCAGCAGCCGCGTCTCCCAGCTCGCCACGGCTTTGTTGTAGGCTTCGACCGTCTTTTCCAAATACCGCCCTGTATCCGACCAGTGCCCTTCCAGGACCTGGGCGCGCTCGTAGAACTCCGAGGCCACGCGCCGGATCTGCTCGGCATTCTCAGCCAGTTGCTGCTGGCGCCAGCCGTAGCTGATGCCCTTGAGAACCGAGATCAGCGTGGTGGGCGTCGCCAGCAAGACTTTCTTGTCCAGCGCGTCCTCAAGCAGGGTTGGGTTGGATTCAAGCGCCGCGCTGAAGAATTGATCTCCCGGCAGGAACAGCACCACCATCTCCGGGGCGGGCTGGAGCTGGCTCCAATACTGCTTGCCGGCCAACTGATTCACGTGAGCCGCCACCTGCTGGCCGTGGCGCTGCAAGGCCGCCCGGCGTCCTGCCTCATCGGTGGCCGAC
>JAIMAR010000140.1 GCA_023511855.1 Bryobacteraceae bacterium | reverse complement strand
GTCGAGGACCGCGGTACAGAGGGCGCCGCTCTGGCTGATGAACCCGACGCTGCCGGGACGGGCCATGCCGCGCCCGAAAGTGGCGTTCAACCCAGTCGGGGGGCACATGACCCCGAGGCAGTTAGGGCCGATAATGCGCAAACCGCCCTTGCGGGCCTCTTCGAGCAGTTGCCGTTCCAACTCGGCGCCCTGCGGGCCGAGTTCTTTGAAGCCGGCGGAGATGACGATAGCGCCCTTCACGCCCGCTTGGACGCAATCCCGGATGATGCCGGGGATGGTGGGCGCAGGGGTGATGATGACCGCCAGGTCCACTTGGGCGGGCACGGCGCTTACGGTGGGATAGGCCTTGATGCCCAGCACGCTGGGCCGTTTCAGGTTCACCGGATAAACAGTGCCGCCGAAAGGCGAGCTGATGAGGTTCCAGAGGATGGTGCGCCCGACGCTGCCGGGCGTTTCGGTGGCGCCGACCACCGCGACGTTCTCGGGCGAGAAAAAGACGTCGAGCGGTTGGGGCTTCTTGAGGATTGTGGATTCGGCCTCTTGGCCAAGTTTCTTGTATTTTTTCATTGCGTATTTCCCTTAAAAGTATGACTCCAAAGAAAGCGGACTGCCGCCCACAGGCGGCGGCTGATTCGAACTAGCGGCCGGGGAACGCTCCCCACTAACCAGGCTCAACGGAGCCCAATCTTAAGTATCGCGCTCCAGGTTCAGCTTCAGGAAATGCGTAGCGCAGGAGATGCAGGGATCGTAGTTGCGAATCGCCTGTTCACAGCGCCAAGTGATCTCGTCGGGCGTCTTATCGAGCAACTGCGGGACGAAACGCCAGAGGTCGTCCTCCATCCGCTTCTGGTTTTGGGCCGTGGGCGGGACGATGCGGGCCGTCAGGATCAACCCTTGGGCGTCTACGCTGTAGCGGTGGTACAGAATTCCGCGGGGAGCCTCGGTCGCCGCGTGGCCTACGCCGGCACGCGGGGGCACTTCCACTCTAGGAGCCGGGGGCGGTTCATAGCTTTCGATGATGCGCAGCGCCTCATGGCAGGCGAAAACCATCTCAATCGAGCGGACGATGATGCTCTTAAATTGGTTCAGGCAGGGAACGGTAAGCCCGCATTCCCGGGCGGTCTGGCGCGCCACCTCGGGCAGCTTGTCGAAATTCAGGTTGAAGCGGGCTAGCGGCCCCACCAGATAGGAGCCGCGCGCGCGCAGTTGGGAGTGCAAAGCGTTGCTGTACTTGACATGCTGCTCCACGAAGTGGTCTTCGAACTCGGAGACGTCGATATCGAGCCCTTTATTTGAGACCAACCGGCCTTCGTTGAAGGGGTACTCGTCGGGATGAGAGAGCGCCACGAACTCGTAATCCTGCTCGAAGTCGGGGAACTCGAAACCGGCCACCAGTTTGGAGGCGGAGATCGATGCGTCCAGGGCCCACTTCAGGTCCTCGGCGATGCACGCCAGTTCTTTCTTAGTGGGCGCCCGATAGAATCCGCCCACGGTGGCGGAGATAGGATGGATTTCGCGACCGCCCGTCAAGGCGACCAAGTCATTGCCGATCTTTTTGAGGCGCAGGGCCATCTCGACGGCCGCCTGGTGGTCGCGGGCCATTTCGATCACGTCCTGGTAGCCCAGAAAATCGGGGGCGTGGAGCATGAAGACGTGCAAGGCGTGGCTCTCAATCCACTCGCCGCAGTAGAACAGACGGCGCAAGGCCCGTACCGAGGGATGGATCGTAACGCCCATCGCCCGCTCCAGGGCGTGGGCCGCGCTCATCTGGTAGGCGATGGGGCAGATGCCGCAGATGCGGGCGGTGATGTCGGGGACCTCCATGAAGTGCCGACCGCGCAAGAAGGCCTCGTACAGGCGGGGCGGTTCGAAGATCTTGAACTTGACGTCCTGCACCCGATCCCCTTTGACCTTGATGTGGAGCGCACCCTCGCCCTCCACACGCGCCAGGTAGTCGACCTTGATGTTGGTTGTGCCTCGGCGAGCCGGTGTCATGCTGGATTCCTCCCTTCGCTGGCCTGCCGGAATTGCCATGCCCAGGCGTTAAATCCGCGGAACAGGCGGGTGACGGCGGCCTCGTCCTGGCCCAGGATGCGGAGTTGCTGACTGAGGGCCGGAGCGTTGCAGCTTTCCATGGGGCCAAAGCACCCGTAGCAACCGCGGTTATAAGTGGGGCACAGCGCGCCGCAGCCGGCCTGGGTCACCGGCCCAAGACAAGGCGTTCCTTGAGCCACGGTGATGCACACGTTGCCGCGCCGCTTGCATTCCAGGCAGACGCTGTAAGTGGGGATGTTGGGGCGGCGGCCGGCCAGCGTGGCGGAGATCAGCTCCACCAGTTGGTACTTGTTGATGGGGCAGCCGCGCAATTCGAAATCGACCGGCACGTGCTCCGCGACCGGCGTGGACATCTTTAGTGTGCTGATGTAGTCCGGCGAGGCGTAGACGTAGCGGACGAACTCGTTGACGTCGCGCCAGTTGCGGAGGGCCTGAATGCCGCCGGCGGTGGCGCAGGCGCCGATGGTGACCAGCGTGTGGCACTGCCGCCGGATGTGCTGGATGAGCTCGGCGTCATGGTGCGTGGTGATGGAGCCTTCCACCAAGCCGATGTCGTACGGTCCTTTGAGCATGCGCCGCGAGGCTTCGGGGAAGTAGGCGATCTCGACCGCGCCTACGACCGCCAGGAGTTCCTCTTCGACATCCAGCAGGCTGAGCTGGCAGCCGTCGCACGAAGCGAACTTGAAAACTCCGATTTTGGGTTTTGCGCCGTTGTCAGAGCTCATATTTTCCGATCCATTCCTGCATCTGGCTCAAGGCGAACACGGGTCCATCCTTGCAGACGAAATAAGGACCCAACTGGCAGTGGCCGCAGAAGCCGACCGCGCATTTCATATTGCGCTCCATCGAGAGGTAGGTGTCCTCATCCCGCACTCCGCGGTTCTGGAGCTCATAGATGACGTAGCGCATCATGATTTCCGGACCGCAGACGAGCGCGATGGTGCGTTCCGGCTGGAGGCGGACGTATTTGAACAAGGTGGTGACAACGCCCACGTAGCCGCGCCAGCCGAGGCCGCCGTAGTCCACGGTCGTGAGAATCTGGGTATCGGGCAGATAGCTCCAGGCGGCGAGCTGCTTGCGGTACAGCATGTCGCGCGGCGTCCGCGCGCCGTAGAGCACAATCAGCCGGCGGTAGTCGCCGCGGTGACGCAAGATGTGATAGATGGCGGGGCGCAAGGGGGCCAGGCCGATGCCGCCAGCAACCATCAATACGTCCTTGCCGCGGGCTTCGGTCATGGGCCAGCTTGTACCGAACGGCCCCCGCACGCCGATCACATCGCCGGGCTTACGGGTCACCAGAGCATGGGTTGCCTTCCCCACGGAGCGGACCGTGTAGACGAGCTGCCCGGGGGCCTCGGGGTCGCCGCTGATGGAGATCGGCAACTCACCGACACCGAACACATAGAGCATGCTGAACTGGCCCGGAGCGAACGCGGGCTGGCCGTTGGAGTCATTCCATTCCAAGGACAGGGTGAAGGTGTCGTGGGTTTCCTTTTCCACGTCGAGCACCCGGGCGGCTTGCGGCAGCATCGGGTCGTTGGTCAAGTGGGGATGGGACATGAGATCGGCCGGCGCACTCATGGTTCTTTGACTCCGCTGGGAGAATACATGTCCAGAAGCTGGACCCGGGTGGCCTGCATGCGGTCGGCCACGATCCCCAACAGCCGCCGCATCAGCGTATACCCGAACGAGCAATCTTGCTCGCACAGATCCAGCAGGCGCGCTCCGTCAAAGACCAGCGCGCGCACCGCGGTCAGGGCTCGCGCCTGGAAGAACTTGCCCTCACTCGGCAGGACGCTGGACCAGCCCAGGAGCTCCCCATCGCTCAAGGTCTGAACCCGTACCGTCCGGCCCAGGGCGGTGACCTCCAGCGCCACTTTGCCCGACACGATCAGGTACAGGAAGCTGGAGGCGTCCCGCTCCCGGAAAATGATCTGGTCCCGGTCAAAGCGGGCCTCTTGCACGATCTCCGCCATCTTCTCGATGTGCTGAGGCTGGAAGTCCTTGACAAAGGGGTGCGCACGTAAGGCGTCATGCAACTCTTTCCGCATCGGTAAGCCCTCCGGAGGCGGCTGTTGCGCCGCCACGAATTACAGCCACTTCTTCGGTGATATCGATCCCGACCGGGCACCAGGTAATACAGCGCCCGCAACCCACGCAGCCAAACGTTCCAAACTGATCCACCCAACTGGCCAGCTTGTGCGTCAACCACTGACGGTAACGGCTTTTGGGGGACATCCGCACGCTGCCCCCGTGAATGTAGCTAAAGTTCTGCACGAAGCAGGAGTCCCAGCGCCGCCAGCGCTCAGCGCGGGTCAAGGTGACGTCGCTGGTGTCCTCGACTGTGATGCAGAAGCAGGTGGGGCAGGCCAGAGTGCAATTGCCGCAGTTCAGGCAGCGCTTGGCGACGTTGTCCCATTCCGGGTGCTCGAAGTTGTGGTAGAGCAGCTCCTTCAGCCCGGCCGTGTCCACATTCTTGGTAATGGCCTTGGCGGTAGCTTCCACCGCGGCCTCGGCTTGCTTCACGGTCTTAACCAGAGCTTTGTGCGGTTTTAGCTCCGCCAAGAGTTCAGCGCCGGCCTGGCTACCCACCTCGACCACGAAACGGTGCCCCTCTTCGTCAATGAGCTCGGTCAAGGCCAGGTCAAAACCCGAGGCGGCTTTGGGGCCGGTGTTCATCGAGGTGCAGAAGCAGGTGGAAGCCGCCCGGGTGCATTGCACGGCGATCAGGAACGCGCCCTGGCGGCGCGCCGCGTAGACCGGGTCGCGGTAACGGTCCTCCAGCAGGACCCGGTCCTGGATGGCGATCGCCGCCAGCTCGCAGGCCCGAACGCCGAGCAGCGCAAGCTTGGCGGGGGCCGCACCCTCATTCTTCAGCCGGAGTTCCGCGCCTAGCCTCTGGACCTGGATCAGGCAGGTCTGGGGCGGGTGAAATACTCGCTTCCAGCTTTGCGCCCCGGAGACGTAGCCGAAGTAGGCATTTGACCCGTTCCGGCTGGCCCGGTACCGGCCGGGCGACTGCTCGTCCACCCAGCCGACTGGAAGGTCCTCTACCTTCTCGAGCGTGTCGTATACGATAGCTCCGTCCCGGAACTGTGGGCCGATTACTTCATAGCCCCGGTTCTGAAGAGCGGTGATAAGCCGGCCGAGGTCGGCGGCATCTAACAAGTAGTGCGTCCCAACTGCCATTGCCGCTGCTCCCTTACACTCCACCCGCAGACAACCGCAGGCTCCTATTACGGGGTGCATCGCAGGTTCCAAAGATAATCCATTGAAAAATAATGGGCTGCTAGAACAAATTGGGCCGCTTGGGTGAAATAACCCCGTGTCGTAGCGGGCAATGCTCACCGCAGGTGGGCGAAATCTCCCAAGGCAGTTGGATGGAACGAATTCTCCCTCACTCCGTTAGCTGAATAGGGAGAGGGAGGGAGATAACCATGCTGCACGTTTTGCTGTTTTTCATCCTGCTGGTCTTGTGCTGGCCTTTGGCTTTACTGTTGCTGGTCCTGTCTCCGCTGATCTGGCTGCTCCTGTTGCCGCTGCGGATTCTGGGTTACGCGGTGGGAGGTGTGCTCGCGTTCGTCAAGGCTCTGTTTTTCCTGCCGGCCCGTGTGCTCGGGGGCGGGCGTTAACCTCCCGCCTGGCGGCGCTTCTGTTCGTATTGCTCGAATTCCTGCCGGTAGCTCTCAAAGCCGGGCCGGTTCATCAGGCCGAAGGTAAACCGCTTGCCCATCTCCACGCCCTCTTGGTCGAAAGCGTTGACGTCCAGGAGTTCGCCCATAAAGGCGGTCTGGAACATAAAGAGTTGGAGAAACGCGGCCAAGTGCTCTTCGTCGAGGCGATCCAGTTCAAGGGTGCAGTTGGGGCGACCGTTGAGGGCCAAGGACGCCGCGGCCGCTGACCGCTCGGCCTCGAGCAACGTTTCCAAGGAGCTGCCCGCCAGATAGTCGAAAGCCTCCAACCCGATCCTTTTCTTGCTGATCTTCCCGGGCGTCCGGTGCTTTCTCAAACGCCAGAACGTGAAGACCTTGTCGTTGGGTCCCTCCATGTACAACTGCACTTGGGAATGCTGGTCTGTGGTTCCCAGGGCCGCCACGGGCGTCTGGCCGGTATGAACGGCCTCTCCCTTGCGGGTCTTGGCCTTGCCGAGCGACTCCGCCCAAAGCTGCCGGAACCAGAAAGCAGCGCCCCAGAGCCGGTTGGAGTATGGGAACGCCACGTGGATGGTTTTGCCCTTCCGCTGCCAAATCAGGTAATGCAAAAGGGCGCCCTTGAGGGCGATGTTTGCCTCCAAATCGGGTTGCCAGCACTGCTGCGTCATGGCGGCCGCGCCTTTGAGCAGCTTCAGGATGTTGATGCCGAGCAATGCGGCGGGGACAAGACCAGCCGCCGAGAGCACGCTGAAACGCCCGCCAACGTTGAGGGGGATGGGGAAGGTGGCGTAGCCTTCGCGCTCGGCCAGCCGGGCCAGATCCCCCTGGCCGGGGCTGGTGACGGCCACGATGCGCCGGGCGGCCTTGCGGCCCAGGGCCCGCCCCATCCAGTCGCGAACCACCAGGAAGTTGGCTGCGGTTTCCGCGGTGGCGCCGGACTTGGCGACGACAGCCACCAAGGTGCGCTTGGGATTCATGACCTCTAACGCGGCTCCGGTCAGGTCCGGGTCGACGTTGTCGAGCACGATCAGGCGGGGGTGAGTGGCGGAATAGGGTTTTTGCAAGGGATGCGGGCCGCGCAGGGCACAATCGACCGCCCAAGCGCCCAAGGCGCTGCCGCCGATGCCGACCAGGCAAACGGTATCGTAGCTGGCCCAAGCGGATTTGGCGTACTCCCTGACCGCCTTGGCCATGACGCTGTCGAAGGGCAACGCGGGGAAACCGTAGCGTTCTTCGTCAAAGGCTTTGCGAAAAGACGCAAGGGCCTGCTTGGCCTGGGGCAGGTGCGAGTCGATCTCGCGGCGGGTAACGCCATGGGCTTCCCCCACCATTTCGGAAAGCAGATTCGTATCGTCGAAATGAATGCGCATGTTTACTATCTTGCGACAAATTCAGCGCCGGGGCGGGGACAGCGTCACGAAGCTTTCTGAGATGAGGTCCGGAATTCCAAGCTTTTCAGGTTCGATCAGAGGCCACAGGAAGCCGACGCCACAAGTGACGTACCCGCCCAGTACCCGGAGGGCGCGGCGGGCGCTGGTGACCGACTGCCCGCTAAAACAGAGCACGTCCAGACCGAGCTTGCGCATCCCCAAGGTGCATCGCCCTCCGATGGCCGCGATGAGCTTATACCAGGTGAGTAGCAGAAGAAATGCAGCCGAATAGCCCAGCGCCGCTATGGGCCCGGTAGGGAGGTAGCCGACAATCCAACGGAATACGCCCAGGAAGGGCCCGAATGCCGCGGCAACCAGAAGCAGATCCCAAACCGCCGCCTCGATTCTAAGCCTCAGATTGGCGACCTTGGCGTTGCAGTGAACGGAGGGATTCACCGGCGGCGGAGCCGGGGGTTCTTCCGGAGGTGTTAGCAGGGGGCCGGGAACGCGCTTGCGCGCGGTTCTGGGGGGCGCGGTTTGGGCAGGAGACTTCTTGCGGCTCGCCTTTGCGGAAGGCGGCTGGGGAGGCGGGAGCGTGTCCGAGCCGTTCAGAGCCGGCAGCGGGGGGAATAGAGGCTGCTGCCGTGGCACTTGTTGAAGCAGGCGGGTCCGCCCCTGGATGGGGATGACCGGAGGCGGCGGGACCGGCACGGGTACCGGCGAGGAACGTCTGGGCAGGTTGGGCGCCGTAAGACCCAGCGGAACGCCGCAGTGCAGGCAGCGCGCCTCGTCGCCGGCGTTGTGTACCCCGCAATACTCGCACTTCATTCCAGTACTGTTTCGCTTCGACGGCTGCTGCTTGCGGGTCCTCGCAAAGGCGTGCTACGGTTTTGGCTTGGAGTCCCTGCGCCAGCCGCTGCTTGTTTCGCCTCATTCTGTAAGTACCACACTGGGGGCGATTTGTCACGGTTTATTTTCACGGCAAGCAGTTCTTGGCCTGCTTGCGTCGCTCATGTCCGCCGTTGCCACCGCTCAGACGCCTCAGAGCGGCTGTCCATCCGGGGCTCAGGCCCGGGAGGTGATCATTTGCGCGGTGACGCAGTCCAAGACGGGCAGCCTGCACTCGCTGCGGGGCTCTGCCTCGCTGGAGACGGCCGAGGCCAAGATATGGGCGGATGAGATCGACTACAACGAAGAGACGGGCGAGGCCGAAGCTCGCGGCAAAGTCCACCTGAAGGTCTTCGAGCGGGGCGAAGAACTCTGGTGCGACCGCGCCGAATACAACGTCGAGACGCGCACCGGCCGGTTCTATAACGTCCGAGGCGAGTCGCCTCCGCGCATCGACCCAAGACCTGGACTGCTGGTCACCTCCAGCCCTTTTCGATTCCAGGCGCGTTGGGCGGAGAAGATCCGTGAAAAGTACATCCTCCACGACGGGTTGCTGACCAACTGCCGCCTGCCGCGGGCCTGGTGGACCCTGCGCGCACCCCGATTCGACATCATTCCGCACCGGCGGGCGCTGGCCTACCGTTCCGTGTTCCGCCTGGGCTTTGTGCCCCTGTTGTATGCGCCGGTGTTTTACAAGTCCATGGAAGAGCAGCCTCGCAAGAGCGGATTTCTGACGCCGAACATTGGCAACAGCTCGCGGCGCGGCCGAATGGTGGGCTTGGGCTACTACTGGGCGATCAACCGCAGTCTGGATGCCTCCTACCGGGCGCAGTGGTTCACGCAGCGCGGGGTGGCCCATACGGCGGACTTCCGCGGCAAGCCCACTCAGCGCTCGGACTTTAACGCGTACCTATACGGCGTCAACGACCAGGGGCAGAAGTTGTCGAGCGGGGAGCGCCGCAAGGAGGGCGGCTTTATCGTCAACATCGACGCACAGTCCGAGTTGGGCAGGGGTTTCTTTGCGCGCGCGGGGATCAACTATCTGAGCTCGATGCGCTTCCGCCGGGCGTTCACCGAGTCGTTTACCGAGGCTATCGCCAGCGAGGTCCATTCGGTGGGGTTTGTTGAGAAGCACGCCAGGGACTACGGGCTGACCTTTGCCCTGGAGCGCATGGAGAACATTCAGGATGTGGGAGCCTGGGACGCGGCTCAGAAGATGTATCTTCCGGACAATAAGATCGTGATCCGGCGACTGCCGGAGGCCCAAATTACCGTGCGGCCGAAGCGAGTGAAGAACCGCTGGAAGCTGCCGCTGTGGGTCTCGCTGGAATCGACCGCGGGGCTGTTGCAGCGCAATCAGCCGCTGTTTCAGACCGAGCAGTTTATGCAGCGCGCGGACATTCAACCGCGGCTGATGAGCGCGGCGGAGGTGAAAGGCTTCCGGCTGTACCCGAGTTTCGCCATCCGGGAGACGTTCTTTGGTTCGCACCAGGAGCGCGGCGTGTTGCGCGGCGGCAGTCTGCGGCGCAGCGCCAGGGAGTTCACGCTAGAGATCCTGCCTCCTTCCTTGGCGCGGACTTACGACGGGCCGCGATGGATAGGCCAGAAGGTGAAGCATGTAATCGAGCCGCGGGTTGTGTTCCGCCACGCGGCCGGCATCGAGGATTTCGACAAGCTCATCCTGCTCGATGAGACGGAGTTGATGACCAACACCACCGAGGCCGAGATTTCCCTGACCAACCGGGTTTTCGCCAAGCGCGGCGGGCAGGCCGAGGAGGTTCTCAGTTGGCAGGTTTTTCAGCGGCGTTACTTCGATCCGGACTTCGGCGGCGCGGTGAGTTCGCTGGATCCTGCCACTGGACTGCCGCGCCGCAACGTGATTCTCAGTTCGTTGCAATTGACGGGACTTAGTTTTCTGGACGGGCCGCGGCGCTACTCGCCGGTGGTCTCGGTGGTGCGGGTCAGTCCGCTGTTGGGGGTGGGGCTGGAGTGGCGCAGCGACTACGACCCGCAGAAGAAGCGGCCGGTCAACAGCATTCTTTCGGCGGACTGGCGGCGGGGGATCTACGGAGTTTCGCTGGCGCATAATTACGTGCGCAGCGGGAGGCAGCTTTCGGCCACCGCCAACCAGTTGCGCGGCATGTTCGCGCTGGGAGGTGACAATCGGCGGGGGTGGAACGGGGCCTTCAGCGCAGTGTACGACTACCGGGTGGGCATCATGCTGTACGCGACGACGCAGGTGACCTACAACACCGACTGCTGCGGCTTCAGCGTGCAGTACCGGCGGTTCGGGCTGCTGGGGCGCAGCGAAAACCAATTCAGGATCGCCTTTTCGGTGGCGAACATTGGCTCATTCGGAACTCTGAAGCGGCAGGAGCGGCTGTTTTGAACAAACGCACAGATGATTTGCTCGGCGCTTGACCTCATCAGCCGCGCCGGAGTTACATAGAGTAAGGAAGATCTGGCGAAAGCTGAGGGAGAACCGGATGGCGACGCTGCCGAATGCGCACTCTGAGGCTGAGAGTTTGGATCCAATACGATTCCCGGAGATCAGCCTTGAGGAGTATGTTCC
>JAIMAR010000139.1 GCA_023511855.1 Bryobacteraceae bacterium | reverse complement strand
GGTAAGTGGTTGAAAAGGTGGGGGAAAAGTTTGGGGTAACGTTGTGACTGGGGGTGGGAGGGCACTGGAAAAACAAACCACAGAGGGCACGGAGGACACGGAGAAAAACGGAGATGGGAAGAGAGGCGCGGAGACGCCGGGGCCGTACATTCGGCAAGGTTCGGTTGGATGGAGGGCGGTGGGTGAAGGGAGCCAAACTCCAGAGGCCGGCAGGGATGCCGGCCCCCACAAGAGGGCCTGCCCCACAAACAGAGGGCGGCTCAGGGGGCCGCGCGGGTTCTTTTCGAGAGTAGCTCATGAGCGGAGGCGCACAGTGGGGATGAAAAAGGGCGGCGGGCGGAGATGGTGCGGACGCAGGGCGGAGGCTTACGTCACCGGGGGCGTGGAGGGGGAGATAGGCACGCGCTTCTGTTTCGATCTCGACACAATTGAAACCTGTTTCAGACTCCGCTAGTCGGCTTCAGCCATAAATACAAAAAAATTCAAAATGTTCTCACCGGGGATACACCGGATTGTAATGCAGGTCTTTCACGCTGGTGGCAGGACGGATCCTTGCTATGACCGAAACGCAGGTCCAGCATCAGTGGCGCGACCGGGCAGTCCTCCGAGGCGCGCGCACGGGCGTGTCGCTTCATAGCCACACGATGCACTCACAAGAAACGCTAAAAGACATCCCACGCTACGCCGCCAAGTGCGGCCTGGCGCGCCGCCTTCCCCGTCAGGATTACTCGAACCTGTATTGGACGCCGCCGCTTCCCGCGCGGCAGGCCTGGGAATTGGAGAAAAGCCAGATTGAGCGCACGCTGGGACTGCGCGCCTTAGTGTCTCTCACCGATCATGACAATATCGAGGCCAGCAGCCGGCTTCGCCTTCTGGGCCGCGTGGCCAGCGCCCCGGTCTCGTTCGAGTGGACCGTGTACACCGGCCCATCGTTCCTGCATCTGGGAGTCCACAACCTCCCCGAAGATCAGGCGCACGAATGGACGGAGGCGCTGGTGAGCGGCGCGCGCAGCGGCGAACGCGGCATCGGGCAGTTGCTGGAAGCGCTGACCGGCTTGCCGGGCGTTTTGATTGTACTCAACCATCCGCTCTGGGACGAGCCTGAGATCGGCCGGGACGCTCACCGGCGGATGCTGGAAGAATTCCTGGTACGCCACGGCAAGTACATCCACGCTTTGGAATGGAACGGGCTGCGCCCGCCGGCCGAGAACCGCGCCGTGGTGGAAATCGCAGCTTCGAGCGGCCACCCGGTGTTGGCCGGCGGAGACCGCCACGGCGTCACCCCCAACACGGTTCTCAATCTGACCTGCGCCGCGGACTTTGAGGAGTTCGTCTGGGAGGTCCGGAAGCGGAAGCAGAGCCGGGTGCTGATCTTGCGTTCCTACCGGGGCCCGCACTGGCTGCGCTGGCTGGAATGCGCCGCAGAGGTGCTGGCGGACTACCCCGAGCTGGCGGGCCGCGAACGCTGGTGCGACCGGGTCTTTGTGCGCGGCAACAACGGCCTGTCTCGGCCTCTTGGCGAGCAATGGCCGGAGTGGTTCCCGGAGGGCCTGCGGCCGTTGGCCCCGGTGTTGAGCCTGGCGGGTTGGGGCGTAAAGGCCCTGGCAGGCTCCTTTCCGGCCGCGCCCGGCTCGATCGCCCGCTTTTTCAAGGGAGCCTGAAGGCAACAGGCGGGCGGCTCCGCCGAGCCCCGGCGTACTTTTGCGAAGCCACCGCTCCCCGGTGTGAATCCAAAAGTCAGGAGGCTATGCGCGCCATGCGGCCTGCCTGCCTGTCTGCCGGTTTGCTCTTGTTTGTTGGCCTCAGCTTGAGCTCTTGCAAGGCGCAAAGCCAGCCTGCGGCCCGTTCCGGAGGAAGCATGATTCCGCCTGACGCCCTGCTCGGAAACATCACAGCCCCGGAGTTTCCCGAGGGGCTGAAGTGGCTGAACACGGCCCGGCCTTTGAGTTTGCGGGAGTTTCGCGGCAAGTTCGTTCTGCTCGACTTCTGGACCTTTTGCTGCATCAACTGCATGCACATCCTGCCCGAGCTGAAGCGGCTGGAGAAGAAATACGCGCAGGAGCTGGTGGTGATCGGGGTCCATTCGGCCAAGTTCACCAATGAGAAGGACACCGAGCAGATCCGCAGCGCCATCCTGCGTTACAAGATCGAACACCCCGTAGTGAACGACGCCGATTTCGAAATCTGGAACGCGTACGCGGCCAACGCCTGGCCTACCCTGGTGCTTATCAATCCCAACGGCAAGATCATCGCGCGCAGCTCCGGCGAAGATGTCTTTGAACCCTACGACGCGGTTCTCCAGGCCGCCATTCCGTTTTTTGAAGCGCGCGGGCAGTTGAAGCGCAGCCCCCTGGAGCTGCGGTTGGAAGAGAGCCGCCGCCCCGACACTCTGCTTCAGTTTCCGGGTAAGGTTTCAAGCCAGGAAGCCGCCGGACGCCTTTTCATCACCGACTCGAACCACCACCGCATCCTGGTGACGGACGCCAGGGGCAGAATCCTGGATGTGATCGGCAGCGGCGAGGCAGGACGCGAGGACGGGAGCTTCGAGCAAGCCAGCTTCCTCCATCCTCAGGGGACATTCGCGGAGGGCAATCTGCTGTATATTGCCGACACGGAAAACCATCTCATCCGGGTGGCGGACCTGCAAGCGCGCACCGTGAAGACGGTGCTGGGGACCGGCCAGCAAGCGCGCCGGTTCAATCAACCGGGGCGCGGACTGGCGGTGGCGCTGAATTCGCCTTGGGACGTCCTCGTGCAACAGGGGAAGTTGTATATGGCGATGGCGGGCTTTCATCAGCTCTGGGTGGCGGACATCCAAAGCTGGGAGGCGCGGCCCTGGGCCGGCTCGGGGCGGGAGGATATCATCGACGGCAACCTGGCCCAGGCGGCGCTGGCTCAGCCGAGCGGGTTGACCACGGATGGAACGCGGCTCTACTTTGCCGATAGCGAAACCAGCTCAGTCCGAATGGCGGATTTGAGCGTAAACAGTCAAGTCCGGACCCTGGTGGGACGTGGATTGTTCGACTTCGGCGACATCGACGGACCCGCGGCCCGTGCACGCTTCCAGCATCCGCTGGCGGTCGCCTGGCGGGACGGCCTGCTGTACGTTGCGGATACCTACAACAGCAAGATCAAGGTGATCGACCCGGCGCGGGGAACAGTGCGAACCTGGGCGGGCAGCGGGCGCAAAGCGCTGGCGGACGGGCCGTTCGCCAGAGCCGCCTTCAATGAGCCGGGCGGTTTAGCCTGGTTGGGCGGAAAGCTGTACGTGGCCGACACAAACAACCATCAGATCCGGGTTCTAGATCCGGTTTCGCAGACCGTCACCACGCTGGAATTTTCGGGGCTGGAGGGATTGAGCAGCCGCAAGATGCGGAATTTCCGGGGCCGCGCGGTGGATCTCGGGCGGCAAGCGGTCCGGACCGGCTCGGCGGAGCTGTTTCTGGACATCGTTCTGCCCAAGGGCTACAAGTTCAACGGCGATGCGCCGTTTTACCTGCGCTGGCGGACGGCGGACGGCGCCGCGTTGAAACTGGGTTTGGATGCGGCCAAGCTGGACTTCAAGTCCCTCAGATTCCCGCTGCGCATTCCCGTAGAAGCCGCAAGCGGCGCCTCGGAGATTGCCTTTGAGACGGTGGTGTACTACTGCACGGACCGCTCATCGGCCTGCTACGTCGATACCATCCGTGCGACCCTAACGTTGGAGGCTTCCCCAGCCGGTCCCGAACAGGTCCGGCTTCAGATTCCAGTTCGAGTCCCGGGCGCCTGAAACCATTCTGTAACGGGTTGTTGATCTTTCTGTAACGAAGTGGGAAGATAAAACTCTCCCTACGCGTTCCCCCAGCTGGGGAGGTCGGACCCGAGGTGATATGCGACTCCTGCCCAGGGAAGAGAAGTTCTTCGGTCATTTTCTCCGTCAAGCTCAACTCATTGCGGAGGCATCCGCGCTGCTGTTAGATGGGGTGCGGGCCGGCAATGCGCATCTGGCCGAGGCTGCGGCCAAGATTCAGGAGCTGGAGAGCAAGGGCGACGAAATTATCCACGACATTTTTACGCGGTTGAACCAGACCTTTATTACGCCACTGGATCCCGAGGATATCCATTCGCTTTCGAGCAGCCTGGACGACGTTCTGGACGGTATCGAAGACGCGGCCTACCGGATGGCCGCCTACCGTCTGGAGCCGATCCCGCCGCAGGTGGTAGAGCTATGCGAGATTGTGAATTCCTGCTCCAAGGTTTTGGTGGCGGCCATGGAAGATCTGACTCATGACAAGCCTCTTCTGAACCACTGCATCGAGATCAACCGGCTGGAGGACACCGCGGACAAGCTGGTGCGCCGTGTGCTGGCCGAGTTGTTCCGCAGCGAGATTCACCCGATCGCCTTCATCAAGGTGAAGGAGGTCTACGAAGTGCTGGAGGCGACCACGGACCGCTGCGAAGACGTAGCGGACACCTTGCAAGGGGTGGTTGTGAAGAACAGCTAGCGGTCCGGGACGCCGATGCTACTTCTGGTCGTCATCATCATCGCCGTCGCTCTGATCTTCGACTATATCAACGGATTTCACGACGCGGCCAATTCCGTCGCCACGATCGTCTCCACGCGGGTGCTGACCCCCTTCCAGGCGGTGCTTTGGGCGGCCTTTTTCAACTTCATTTCCGCTTTCAGCTTCGGCACCGGCGTGGCCAAAACCGTCGGCGCAGGCATGGTGGACCTGGCCGTGGTGACGCCATATGTGGTCCTGGCGGGGCTGTTGGGAGCGATCATTTGGGATCTGATCACCTGGTGGTTCGGGCTACCCACGAGTTCTTCTCACGCCCTGTTCGGCGGCTACGCAGGGGCGGCGATGGCGCGGGTGGCTTTCACGCGCGGCGTTTCTCACTGCACCGGTGCGCTGATTTGGAGCGGCTGGGTGAAGACGCTGCTGTTCATGGTGGCGGCGCCGGTGATCGGCCTTCTGCTGGCCTATATCTTCATGGTGTCGATCTACTGGTTGTTCCGCGATTCGACGCCGAAGAAGATGGACGTCTACTTCCGCAGGCTCCAGTTGCTCTCGGCGGCCATCTACAGCTACTCGCACGGAACCAATGACGCGCAGAAGACCATGGGGATCATCACCAGCTTGCTCGTGACCGGCGGCTACCTGCAAACGTTCCATGTCCCGGTGTGGGTGATCTTGTCGGCCCACGCCGCGATCGCCTTGGGAACGCTGACCGGGGGCTGGAGGATTGTGCACACGATGGGGGTGCGGTTGACCAAGCTGCGGCCGCGCAGCGGTTTCTGTGCGGAGGCTGCGGCCGCCGCCTCCATCCTGCTGGCGACCGAGCTGAAGGTGGGCGTCTCCACCACCCATGTGATCACGGGGGCCATCGCCGGCGTCGGCTCCATTCAGCGGGTCAAGGCGGTGCGCTGGGGCGTGGCGGCCAACATCGTTTGGGCCTGGATTCTCACGATCCCGGCTTCCGCGCTGGTGGCGGCGTTGTTCTACCTGGCGCTGCACGCTCTATTGCCCGGCACCTAGCCTGCGCGACATGACCCGGACGGATGACGGCCCCGAGTCGAAGCGGGTCAACGGGACGTGCGTGCTGTGTGAGTCACCAGCGGTTGGCCCGGTCTGGCGCAGTCTGCTTCCCAACTGCGGGTGCGCGAAGATAGCCTCTGCGGGTCCCCAGTCCGGTACGCCTGCGAGCCATAGAAGGTATTCGGGGACTTCGCCGCGGCAGGGGCCAAAGCCGGGATCCAAGCTTGTACGGGGTCTGCAATACTATGGATGGCAATTCGGGTGATGAGTTTCGAGCGCATCACAGTCGATCCAGACCAGATGGGCGGCGTCCCCTGCGTCCGGGGTCTGCGCATCCCTGTCGCTACCATCCTCCGGATGCTCGCCGGCGGCATGAGCGAGGAGGAAATCCTGGCTGAGTATCCCGATCTCGAGCCAGAGGACATCCGGGAAAGTCTCCGCTTCGCGGCCGCTTCTGCTATGGAACGCCAACTGATCCTGCCTGGGTCTGCGTGAAATTTCTGATCGACAACGCGCTGTCCCCCGAGGTTGCGCGCCTGCTCTCTGACGCCGGGCATGACGCAGTCCACGTCCGCGACTATGGCTTATAAGCAGCCAGCGACTTGCTCCTCCTGGAGCTCGCCGAAGAAGAGGACCGCATCCTGGTCTCCGCCGACACGGATTTCGCTGCACTTCTCACCTTGTCCCGGAAGGCCAAACCGTCGTTGATCCTGTTTCGGGAACCCGATGTGATCCGGGCTCGGGATTATGTGGCTCGCATTCTCCGCAGCCTCTCGTTGCTGAAAGAGGAGTTGGAAACAGGTTGCGTCGTGGTATTCCGCCACGGACGACTGCGGGTGCGCACGCTTCCATTCGGCGCTTCACAGCCATGATGGTCGGCTTGGCGCGAGGCCGTTTCTTGCC
Source organism: Bryobacteraceae bacterium (assembly GCA_023511855.1). Lineage (GTDB taxonomy): Bacteria > Acidobacteriota > Terriglobia > Bryobacterales > Bryobacteraceae > JAIMAR01. Next base: position 4,122 of record JAIMAR010000139.1, on the reverse strand, counting down.
CCGCTCAGCGCGTCAACAAGCCCCGGACGCGCAGCCAATTGGCCAACAGACGCGGCCACTCGGCCAGCGCCGGATCGTTCATGCCCAGGCCCACGCCGTGGGCACCGCGCTCGAAAATATGCATCTCGGCGGGCACGCCCGCCTTGCGCAGAGCTAAGTAAAAAGACACGCTGTTTTCGGGAGGCACGCCGGTGTCCGCGTTGGTGTGAAACAGGAACGTCGGCGGCGTCTGCGGGGTCACCTGCAACTCATTGGACAGCAGCTCAATTAACTTCGGGTCGGGATTCTCGCCAAGCAAGGAGTTGCGCGATCCCTTGTGCATGTAGGGGGCGGTGAAGGTGATGACCGGGTAGCCGAGGATGACGAAGTCGGGGCGGCTGCTCAGCCGGTCGATGGGATCCTCGGCGGAAAAGTTGCCCGAATCGAAGTGAGTGGCGGCGGTGGAGGCCAAGTGGCCGCCGGCGGAAAAGCCCATGATGCCGATCCGGTCGGGCAGAATGTCGTACTCTTTGGCGCGGGAGCGCACCAGGCGGATGGCCCGCTGGGCATCGCTCAGAGGGGCCGGGTGGCGGTAGCGCGGGCCCAACCGGTATTTCAGCACGAATGCCTTGACGCCCAGCGAGTTCAAAAAGTTCGCCACCTGGCGGCCCTCATGATTGCTGGCCAATCCGACGTAGCCGCCGCCAGGGCAGACGATGACGGCCGTGCCGGAGGTTTGGCGGCCGTAGGCGGCGTAGTAAGTCAGCGTGGGGATATCGCGGTCTTCATCTCCGACCGCGCCGGGAGCCTTGCCCTCCCACAGGCGGAAGGTTGGCGTTTCCACGGAAGACTCCAGTTTAGGCTGCTGAGCGGCGGCAGGCCGCAGGGTCATCAGCAGAGGGATGCACCCGCAGATGCATAGAAGTTGCAGGGTCCGCATAGAGAAGGCATGATCGCGCTGAAGACGCTAAGAAGTCAAGCAAGCGATCCGGACGGCGCCGGGCGGATCTGCCGAGACCGACGCGGGGAAGGGCGAAATCGGAGCCGGTTGGGTGAGAATGGGACTTATGGACAATTCAGTGACAGTACTGATTCTGGCTGCGGGACTCGGCACGCGCATGAAATCGAAACACGCCAAAGTCCTCCACCGGGCCGGGGGGAGGAGCCTGGTGGAGCATGCCGTGGGGGCGGCGTTGGAGGCGGCGCCGGCCGGGCGGATTTTCGTAGTGACCGGATACCAGGCGGAGCGCGTAGAGGCTCTGCTTCAACCCTTGGGGGTGCGCTTCGTGCGCCAGGAGGAGCCCAAGGGCACAGGGCACGCGGTGGCCGTTTGTCGCGAACAGGTGGACCGCCGGGACGGGCTGGTGGTGGTGTTCTATGGCGACTGCCCGCTCATCACGGGCGCCACGCTTCGCCGGCTGGTGGAGCATCAACGCGGTTCGTCGGCCGCGCTGACGCTGATCTCGACGCGGCTGGCGGATCCCACGGGCTACGGGCGGATTTTGAGGGGCGCTAACGGCAGCGTCGAGGCGATTGTAGAGCAGAAAGCGGGCACGCCGGAGCAGCTCGCGATCCAGGAGGTCAATCCGGGCTTTTATTGCTTCCGGGCGGAGTCTCTATGGGAGCACATCGGAGAACTGGACAACAATAACCCCGCCGGAGAGTATTACCTCACCGATATGGTTCGAATCCTGCGGGCAGCCGGCGACCGCGTGGAAAGCATATTTCACGAGGACGCCCTGGAGCTGATGGGCATTAACACGAGGGTGGAGCTGGCGTTGGCGGACCGCCTGCTCAGGGAGCGCACCGCGCGGCGGCTGATGCTCGAAGGCGTGACCATCGAAAAGCCGGAGACCGTGACGATTGACGCTCAGGTGCGGATCGGGCCCGACACGGTGATCGAACCGTTCGTCCGTATTCTGGGCAACACCGTGATCGGAGAGGAGTGCCGGATCGGCTCGGCAGCGATCTTGGAAGACTGCACGCTGGAGGACCGGGTGGAGGTCGCGCCGTTCACGGTGTTGAACGGCTCGCATCTGGAGCGGGAGGTGCGTGTGGGGCCGTTCGCGCGGCTGCGGATGGGATGCCATCTGGGTCAGGATGCCCGGGTGGGCAACTTCGTGGAGATGAAGAAGACGCGCTTCGGCGCGGGCTCGAAGGCGATGCACCTGGCCTACCTGGGCGACGCCACCATCGGCGCGGGGGTCAACATCGGCGCCGGCACGATCACCTGCAATTACGACGGCGTGGCCAAGCACTCCACCCAGATCGCCGACGGAGCTTTCGTCGGCAGCAACTCGACCTTGGTGGCGCCGCTGGAGATCGGCGCGGGAAGCTACATTGGGGCCGGTTCGGTGATCACGAAATCCGTACCGGAGGACGCTTTGGCGGTGGGGCGGGGCCGGCAAGTCAACAAAGAAGGCTGGGCCAAGCGGCGGCGCGAGAAGCGGGCCCGCAAGGATTGAGTCGGTTACCGCCCGGCGGCGGGCGCGACGCGGAAGACTTCGAAGACGGCTCGGCCGTGCCGGTCGGGGATGACGGCGAGGGTCTCCCGCCGGTAGCCAAGAGCTTGCAAGGCCAGGTCGCGGCGTCGGTTGATGCCGTCAAAGACCTGGAAGGCGTCGGTGTGGGAGACGAAGACCGCGCCGGGTTGATTCAGCAGTGCTTTGAAATCGCTCTGCTTGCGCTCGTCGAAAGGCTCGGCGAAGATCGGATCGGCGCCCCAGACCAGGGGCAGGCGGCCGCGGTGCAGCAGGCGCAGGTTCTCGGTCATGCCCCAGTCGAGCAGCACGATCTGGCGCGCCTGCCAGGCGGGCAGATCGCGGGCGAGCTGGTAGATGGCGTCCGACCAGGAGTAGGGCGAGCCGTTGCGGATCAGTTGCGAGAACTGGTAGTTCGAGCAGAGCAGATTCCGCTGGCAGAGCAGGGCGAGCAGGACCACAGCGAAGACCGGGCCCCATCGTTTGATGCGCTCCGCCAAACCGGCCACGGCGGCGGCGATCGCGACTTGCGGCCAAGGCCACAGCAAGGCCACATGATGAACCGAGGCGCCGACGCCCACGCCGAAGAGCATAAGCGACCAGGCGACGGCGGTCACGATCAAGGCAAAGCAGAGGAGGCTGCGGGAACGGGTTCCCCAAACCCAAGGCAAGGCCAGGATTGCGCCGAGGAAGGCGTAGAACATTAAGCTGGTGCGTTGACGTCCGGTGCGGAAGTCAAGGGAGACGGCAAGGCGCTCCAGGCGGGTGCGGGGGGCGCGGGTCGCCGGAGCCGGATCGTCAAAGGTCAGGTAGCCGATTAGGCCGGAGCCGTCGAGGCTGCGCCGGAAGATGACGGATTTGCCGAGGATCATGGCGCGGTCGGCGGACCAGCCCTGGCTGGCACGAAGGGTCTCGCCGTGGCTGCGCACGTTGTAGCGAAGCAGGGGGAAGGCGCCCGCGGAAAAACAGACGGCGGCGATGACTAAGTTCTTCCATTTCAATTGGATGAGAAACAGGCGTGGAAACAGGATCAGGGTGGCGGCGGCCAAGCCGACGGCGGTCCAGCCGAACAGCGCTTTGTCCCAAGCCGCCAGGCCGAACAGGAAGAATCCGAGAGCGAGCCAGCGGCGGCGTCCCCTTTGGTCATAGACGACCAGCGCCAGCACCCCGGCCACGGTGAGCAGGTGCTGGAGAGCCACGGGGCCCCAGTCGAAACAGGTGGTATAGAGGTAGGTGGCGTCGGTGGCGAGCAGGGCGGCAGCGGCTAAGGCTGCCGTGCGCCCGGAGCAGCGAGTTAATATTTTGAAAAGAAAGAAGATTGTGGTCGCGCCAAAGAGCAGAACGGGAACTCGGAGGCTCCAGGCGGAGGGCGTCCAAAGGGCGAATAAGGGCGCGTAGATCCAGGCTTTGAGCGTGCCCAGGTAGCTCATGAGCATCAGGGCCACAGGGCGGTGGAAGATCTTGACCGTGTGGCCCGTGGTTTCGGGCGCGTAAATGGCTGCTGCGAAAAGGGCTTCGTCATTCTGGATGCCGGGGTAGGGGAGCACGGCCAGCCCCGCCAGGAAGAACAGGAGCGCGAGCAAAAAAACTACCGTGTGGTCTATGTAAGAATGTCGCGGCGGCAAGTCCCATTCTCCCCCGCCAAAAGGATTGGTTCAAGAGG
>JAIMAR010000138.1 GCA_023511855.1 Bryobacteraceae bacterium | reverse complement strand
CCCCGGGTAGTGTGGGTGGGGGGGGGAGGCGCGCTTTTGGGGGGGGCGGTTGGGGGGGGGGGGGGCCCGCGGCGCCCCCCGCCTTCCGGGGGGGGGGTCACCGAGCGGCTGGCGGCGGATTTGGCGCAGGCAGGCGTGACGATCGTGAGCGGCATGGCGCGTGGGATCGACACGGCAGCGCACAAGGGCGCGCTGGCGGCGGGTGGAACAACCATCGCGGTGCTAGGATGCGGCGTAGACGTCGTCTACCCCTCGGAGAACCGGAAGCTGGCTGCCGAGATCGCGGACAAGGGTCTGCTGGTGTCGGAGTTTCCGATGGGCACGCCGGCCTATCCCCAGAACTTCCCGGTCCGGAACCGGATCATCAGCGGAGTGAGCGCCGGGGTGGTCGTGGTGGAAGGCGCTCAGTACAGCGGTTCGGCGATCACGGCCAAATTGGCGCTGGATCAGGGGCGGGAGTTGTTCGCCGTGCCCGGAAATATCACCAGCCGCATGAGCTGGGGGCCGAACCTGCTCATCAAGCAAGGGGCCCGGCTGGTGCAGGACTGGAACGACGTGGTGGCCGGGCTGCCCGCGAGAGAAAGGCGGCGGCTAGCCGAGAGGCGGCGGGCGGAGGGCGGCACGGCGACAAACGGTGAGGGCGAGGCGGGCGCCTTGCCTGTACAGGGGGAACTGCCCCTGGGACCGATGGCCCCAGTCGCCCGTAAGTTATTGGATTTACTGAAGGTGGATGCGCCCACCCCTATTGATCAATTATTGGAACAGGTGGAAGACGTCTCTAGCTCGGAACTGATTGCTGCATTGTTCGAGCTGGAGGTGCTAGGTTTAGTAAAGCAGATGCCTGGCAGGAATTTCGTCAAGGCCTGGTGACGGGCGCTACGAAAACAACCCCAAGCTGCAAAAGGCAACGGAGGAGAAGGTCTGAGAGCCTGGCTGGGCCGCGAGCCGGCCGCCGGGTCACAAGGAGTCTATGAGCAAGTCATTGGTGATCGTCGAATCACCGGCCAAGGCCAAAACGATCGGGAAGTACCTAGGCAAGGGCTTCACCGTCAAGGCCTCGCTGGGCCATATCAAGGATCTGCCCAAGCGGGACCTGGCTGTAGATATCGAGAACGGTTTCGAACCAACCTACGAGATCATCGAGGGCAAGCAGAAGCTGGTGCAGGAGCTGCGCAAGGCCTCCAAGGAGGCGGATGCCGTTTACCTGGCGGCCGACCCGGACCGGGAGGGGGAGGCAATCTGCGCCCACCTGGCCGAGGAGCTAAAGGCGAAAAAGAACGGCAAACCGGCGATCTACCGGGTGATGTTCAACGAAATCACCAAGAATGCCGTTCAAAAGGCGTTCCAGAACCCCAGGCAGGTCGACCAGAATCTGGTCAATGCGCAGCAGGCGCGGCGGGTGCTGGACCGGCTGGTGGGATACAAGATCTCGCCGCTGCTGTGGGATAAGGTGCGGCGCGGGCTGTCGGCGGGGCGCGTGCAGACGGTCGCACTGCGGCTCATCGTCGAGCGCGAACGCGAGATCCGGAACTTCGTCAAGCAGGAGTACTGGACGATCGACGCGCACCTCAGCGCGAAGAAGCCTCCGGTGATCGTCGCCCGGCTGCTGCGGCGCAACGGCGAAGCGCTGGAGATCCCGGACCAGAGCACGGCGGACCGGCTGGTGGAAGCGCTGAGGGGGGCTGAATATAAGGTCGAGTCGGTTGAGACCAAAGAAAAGAAGCGCAACCCGGTGCCGCCGTTCATCACCTCCACGTTGCAGCAGGAGGCGGCGCGGAAGCTGCGCTTCAGCGTCAAGCGGACCATGATGCTGGCGCAGCGGCTGTATGAAGGCGTGGAGCTGGGGCCGGAAGGCTCGGTGGGCCTGATTACCTACATGCGCACGGATTCGACCCGGGTCTCCTCGGAAGCGATCCAGGAAGTCCGCGGGCTGATTGCCGAGCGCTACGGAGAGCAGTATCTGCCTGCCGCGCCCAACTTCTACCGCGGCAAGAAGGACGCCCAGGATGCGCACGAAGCCATCCGGCCGACTTCGGTACTGCGCACCCCGGAGTCGGTCCAAAAGTATTTGAGCGAGGATGAGTTCAAGCTGTACCGGCTGATCTGGATGCGGTTTGTGGCATCGCAGATGATGCCGGCGCTGTTCGACCAGACCACAGTGGACATCGAGGCCAAGGGCAAGGACGGAGCGCTGTACCTGTTGCGCGAGACCGGCAGCGTGCTGAAGTTCGACGGCTTCCTGGCGGTGTATGAAGAGGGCAAGGACCAGAAGGACGAAGAGGACGAGGAGCTGAAACATAAACTTCCGCCTGTGAAGCCGGGCGAAGTGCTGAAGTTCCGGTCCATAAAACCGGAGCAGCACTTCACCGAACCTCCGCCGCGCTACACCGAGGCCACGCTGGTCAAGGAACTGGAGGCCGACGGGGTGGGCCGTCCGTCGACCTATGCGTCCATCCTGTCGACCATTCAGGAGCGCGAGTACGTGCGCAAGGAGGGCGGGCGGTTTGTGCCCACCGAGCTGGGCATGGTGGTAACCGACCTGTTGCTGGAGAATTTCGACGACATCTTCGACGTAACCTACACGGCGCGCATGGAGGATGCGCTGGACGAGATCGAAGAGGGGAAGCTCGACTGGCGGCAGGCCATGGCGGAGTTCTATGAGAAGTTCAGCGCGGATTTGAGCCGGGCCGAGAAGCACATGACCGATATCAAGCGGATGGAGAAGCCGACGGATTTGGTTTGCGACAAATGCGGAAAGCCCATGGTGATCAAATGGGGGCGGCACGGCAGCTTCATTGCTTGCACGGGTTACCCGGAATGCACCAACACGCGCGAGCTGAACGTGGATCTTCCCGATGTCGACAAGGTCGACCTGACCGAGCAGGAGGATGAGGAGTACTGTCCCAATTGCGGCCGGCCCATGGTTCTGAAGAAAGGCCGGTTTGGACAGTTCTACGCCTGCACGGGCTATCCGGACTGCAAGACGACCCGCCGCGTCGGCTCTCAGGAGAAGAAGCCCGACGTGCCGCTGGAGGAGAAGTGCCCGCAGTGCGGCCACCACCTGGTGCTCAAGCAGGGGCGCTACGGCGAGTTCACCGCTTGCAGTAACTATCCGGCGTGCAAGTACATCAAGCAGAAGACCATCGGAGTGATCTGCCCCAAGTGCAACCGGGGCGAGTTGGTGGAGCGGCGCAGCCGGCGCGGCAAGACGTTCTACGGCTGCAACCGCTATCCGGAATGCGACTTCGTGGCGTGGAGCAAACCGGTAGCCGAGACGTGTCCGAAGTGCGGAAGTCCCTACATGTTGGAGAAGCACCTGAAGAGCGGGCCGGTGCTCCAGTGCCCGAACCAGGAGTGCAAACACAAGCAGGCGCTTCAACCGGTGGGGTAAAGCTGCGCGCGGCTAGCGGTACTTGCGGAGCACGGCCAGGACGCGGCCTTGAATCTGGAGTTCGGAGAGGGGCACGCGGATAGGCTGCATGTTGGCGTTAGCCGGTTGCAACCGGGCGAAGCCGCCAGGCTCGCGGTAGAACCGTTTCAGGGTTGCCTCCTGACCTCCGATCAAGGCCACGACAATGTCTCCGTCGTGCACTTCGGTGGATGGTTCCACCAGGACCACGTCCCCGTCACAGATGTGGTCCTCGATCATGGAATCGCCGCGGACCTGGAGCGCATAAGTCCCGGGATGGGAGGCCAGAACGCCGAGATCGAGGTTCTCGGGGTTCTCGACCGCTTCGACGGGGGATCCGGCGGCGATGCGGCCCAGCAACGGCACGCGCGCGCCCGAGGCCTCCTGCCGCCGCTGCTCCATCTGTAGGTACTTCTGTGTCAGATCCAGGGAACGGCTGCGGTTGAAGCTCCGCTTGAGATAGTGCTTCGCCTCCAGGGCATGAATGTGCTTGTGGACCGTAGCCAGGGAGCCCAATCCGAGCCCTTCCGCGATTTCTTGGTAGCTGGGGCTGTAGCCGTGTAGTTCCACGAACTGGGCGATGAAGTCGAGAACTTGTTTCTGCCGCCGGGTGAGAGCCATATGCGCTCTTCCATTGTGGGCGAACAAAAAGGGAAAGTCAACCGGGTTAGCGCATGAGCGCAGGTTGGAGGCGTAAGCCGCTGAGCATCTCATGAGCAGGGGCAAGCGCTGGAGGATTAACTGAGGGCGGCGGGTCAAGGGGGCCAAGGCCGACAGCAGGCCTGGAGGCCTGCCCCACAAAAAGAGCCTGCCCAACGAAAATCGGCCGCAGACAAGAATGTCTGCCCCACAAGAACAGGTGTCCTGAACGCGGTCCGGAAATCGTCTATGCTGAGAAATTGCTGCACCGCTACATTCTTGGTTTTATTTCCCAGGTTTCAAAGGAGAATTCGCGATGAGTATACGTTTATCCAACGGCGTCGTTTTGCCTATGGAGATGCACAAGGTCCGCATCGTACAGAAGACATCGCTGCCGCCAGCCGCCGAACGCCTGCGCGCCATGGAGGAGGCCGGCTACAACACCTTTCTGCTCCGCACGCGCGATGTCTTTCTGGACATGCTGACCGACAGCGGCACCAACGCCATGAGCGACAACCAGCTAGCCGCCATGATGGTCTCCGACGACGCCTACGCCGGCTCTGAGAGTTTTTACAAGTTGCAGGCGGCCGTCCAGGATGTTTTCGGCCTCAAATACGTCATCCCCGCTCACCAGGGGCGCGCCGCCGAGCATCTGTTGGCCAAGGTTTTCGTCAAGCCGGGCGACGTGGTCCCCATGAACTACCACTTCACCACCACCCGCGCCCACTTTGAGCTGGCCGGCGGCAAGGTTCTGGAGATTTTCACCGATGAGGCGCTGAACACGCAAAGCGACTGCCCCTTCAAAGGCAATATCGATCTGGACAAGCTCCACGATGTGATCCATAACTACGGCCCGGAGCGCGTGTCGTTTGTCCGCATGGAGGCCACGACCAATCTGATCGGCGGCCAGCCGTTCTCGCTGGCAAATTTGCGCGCAGTCAAGGAGATTGCCGCCGATCACGGCATTCTCGTTGTGGTCGACGCCAGTTTGATTTCCGAAAACGCCTACTTCATCCAGAAGCGCGAGCCGGGTTATGCGGACCGCTCGATCCAATCCATCATCCGCGAGATTATGGATCTCTGCGATATCTGCTACCTGAGCGGACGCAAGAGTTGCAGCGCCCGCGGGGGCTTCATCGCCACTAGTCGCGACGACCTGTTTGCGCGCATCCGCCCCTGGCTGCCCGTCTACGAGGGCTTTTTCACTTACGGCGGCATGTCCACCAAGGAGGTAGAAGCCATCGCCGTAGGCGTGCGCGAAATGGTGGATCCCGACGTCGCCGGCGCTTCGGCCGAGTTTGTCGAGTACTTTGTGCGGCGGCTGGTGCAGTGCGGCATCCCGGCCGTCACACCCGCCGGAGGTCTGGCCTGCCACGTCGACGCCCGCAAGTTCCTGCCGGGTCTGGATTCGTTCCAATACCCCGCCGGCGCTCTGTCGGCGGCTGTTTATCTGGCCTCCGGCATCCGCACCATGGAACGAGGCACGGTCTCCATGGACCGGGATGAGAACGGAAAGGAGCTCGCGAGCGACCTCGAGCTGGTTCGCTTCGCCGTGCCGCGCCGCGTGTACTCGATGTCCCATATCGAGTACGCGGTCGACCGCATTCAGTGGCTGTACCGCAACCGCGGTCTTATCGGTGGGCTGAAGTTCGTTGAGGAGCCGCCCGTGCTGCGCTTTTTCCTGGGACGCCTGGAGCCGCTGGGCGACTGGGGCCGGCGGCTGGCGGAAGCTTTCCGGTCCGATTTTGGTCCCGACTGCTGAAAGAGAAGAAAACCCGGCGGGCTTGCGTGGTGCGCGGCGGGTAGAATAGTCGCTTGCGCAAGCGATCAAGACTTCGAGATGTTCTGGAATACGCGGCCGCCGCGGCCGCCGTGACTAGTCTCGAATGGACGCCGCTGCCAGTTGCCGGGCGCCTGGCGCGCCTGTACGCCGGCCTTCTCGACCGCTGCCTGCCGCGCCTGCGGCGAACGGCGCTGCGGAATATGGAGCTGGCTCTGCCTGAGCTGCCCGAGCAAGAGAGGCGGCGGATCGCCGATGGCGTCTTTCGCTCGATCGCCCGCCTGCTGGTTGCGTTCGCTCGTTTTCCGCGCTTGAACCGGGGGAACATTTCCGAGTGGATCCGGTACGAAGGCTTGGAACATTTTGAGCAGGCGCGGGAGCGCGGGCGCGGCATCCTGTTTGCCACGGCGCACCTCGGAAACTGGGAGTTGAGCGCGTACGCGCATGCGCTGCTGGCCGAGCCGATGCACGTGGTGGTTCGGCCGCTCGACAACCGCTTGCTGGACCGTCTGGTGGAGCGCCGCCGTTCGCTGTCTGGGAACCGCATGATTGAAAAGAGAGATTTCGCCCGCAGTATCCTCAAGGCGTTGGCCGCTAATGAGGCGGTTGGGATTCTGGCGGATCAGAACACCAGCCCGGAGCAGGGCGTTTTTGTGAAGTTTTTCGGGATACCCGCTTGCTCCAACTCGAGCCTGGCCCGGCTGGCGGCTCACACCGGGGCTACGGTTATTCCCGGTTTCGCTTTGTGGGAAGAGGCGGAGCAGCGCTACGTGCTGCGCTTCTATCCGCCCGTGGCGATTGAGGGTGATCCGGTGGCCGACACGCAACGGATCCAGCGCGCCATCGAAGACGTGGTCCGGCAGTATCCAGACCAGTGGCTTTGGATCCACAAGCGGTGGAAGACGCGGCCGCCGGGCGAGCCCCCGCTCTATTGATCAGGCGCCCCGGGGGTAGCAGCCGAGCACGCGCAGGAAGTCTGCCAGCTCTCCCAGATGCCGCAAGGCATTGCGGCAGCGTTCCTCCTCCATGTGGCCCATGAAATCCAGGTAGAAGAGGTACTCCCAGGGCTTGCCCCGCAGAGGGCGAGACTCAATCTTGGCAAGGTTGAGGTCCCGCAGGGCAAAGGCGCTCAGGGCGCGGAAAAGCGCTCCGGGGATATTGCGCGTGGTGAACACGACCGAAGTTTTCCAGCCACGCGGGGCTTCCGGCGCGTGCCTGGGCTTGTAGTCCTTGCGGCGAAGGAGGAAAAAGCGCGTGAAGTTCTGCCGGTCGTCCTCGATCGATTTCTTGAGGATGCGGCCGCCGTAAATCTCGGCCGCAATGGCGGAGGCGATGGCGCCGGCGTCGCGTAGGCCCTTTTCCAGGACCATTTTCACGCTGCCGGCGGTGTCGTAGAATGGAACCTTTTCAATTTGAGGATTTTGCGCGAAAAATTTCAAGCATTGGTTGAGGGCCACGGGGTGTGAGTAGACCTTTCGGATTTGCCGGAAGGAGACCCCCGGGGGGGCGATCAAGTTGTGGACGATCCGAACGCTGGTCTCGCCGGTGATTTGGAAATCGTAGTTCAAAAGATGGTCGTAGTTCTCATGGACGGAGCCGTGGAGGCTGTTTTCAATGGGGATGACCGCGGCGGTCACTTGGCGCGATTTCAGTTTCTCGAAGACCTCCTGGAAGCTCTGGCAGGGGGCGACGTGAACATCGGGATCCAGGAGCCGGCGCGCGGCTTCCTCGCTGAAGGCTCCGCGCTCTCCCTGAAAAGCGGCTGTTTCTCTAGGCATGATCTTTCTGTTGTTGGGCATCTTGTCGGCGGCGCTTTAGGCTGGTTCCCCCCAACGGCGGGCCTGCGGGTCGGGCAAGCCGAGCAGGTCCAGGATACGGTCTACGGTGTGGTCGACCAAATCCAGAATTGACTGTGGATTATGGTAGAAAGCTGGGACGGGCGGCAGGATGACGGCGCCCATTTCCGCCAGCGCCAGCATGTTCCTGAGGTGGCCGGCGTGGAGCGGCGTTTCCCGGACGGCCAGGATGAGCTTTCGGCGCTCTTTCAGAGTGACGTCGGCGGCCCGGGTGAGGAGATTATCCGTGATTCCCGTAGCGATGGCGGACATGGTGTGGATCGAGCACGGGGCAACCACCATCGCGTCGATCGGGTAGGATCCGCTGGCCAGAGAAGAACCAATGTTTTCAATAGGATGACAAACATCCGCCAGGGCTTTGACTTCGGCGCTGCGCCTGCCGGTCTCCAGGAACAGGGTTTTTTCTCCGGCGCGGGTCAGGATGAGATGAATCTGTACGCCTTCCCGCCGGCGCAAGCGCTCCAGCAGGCGCAAGCCGTAGACGGCCCCGCTGGCGCCGGTGATGCCCACAATCACTCGCAAAACCGCCTCCGGTACGGGCAATCGGCGCTTTGTTCCACTGTCGGAACAAAAATGCTAAAATCCTCCCAGCGCATCCTCCGCCGTTGTTGGGGAGCCGAAAGCATGCCGTGAAAGGATCATACCATGCGGGAAGCGGGACGGAAACTGAAGGAGTGCCGACAGCGGTTGAACATGACCTATCGGGACGTGGTAGAGGCGAGCCGGAAGATCGCCGAACGGCGGGGCAACCCGGAGTTCAGCATTCCGCTAAGCCGGCTGGCTGACATCGAGAACAAGGGCGTGGTGCCTAGCATTTACCGGCTCTACACTCTGAGTGCGGTCTACCGTTTGGATCCGGACGAGTTGCTGCGGTGGTACGGCGTGGAGCGGGAAGATTTGGCCGCGGACGCGGCATCGATAGCGACGCCAGCGACGGCTCTGGTGCAGTTTGAAGCCGAGCCGGCGCCGGATACACCAGTGCCGGACCAACCGGAGAAAGCGCCGGACTTGCGGCGGACGACACACCTGAGTCGCCTGCTGCGCACATGGGGGACGATGCCGCTGGCGATGCTGAAGGGTCTGGAGTGGAAACGCTACCGGTATGGATTTATCGGGACCGAGGACTGGTTTATGTACCCGCTCATTGCGCCCGGTTCGCTGGTGCTGATTGACGAAGGGCGCAAGCGGATCGCGAGCGGCGGATGGACAGGAGAGTTTGACCGGCCGGTCTATTTCTTTGAAACGCGCGGCGGGTACGTTTGCGGCTGGGCCACGCTGGCCGGCGGACAACTGATCCTCCAGCCGCATCCGGCCTCGCGCTGCGCGGCGCGTGTATTCGCCTATCCGGCAGAGATTGAGGTGATCGGGAGAGTGACGGGGGTGGCTATGCGTCTGGATCTGTCAGCACGACGTCGTGCTCGTTTTTGAGCAGCTCCAGGATGGCCTCAAAGTCCGCCAGGTAAAGCTTCCGCTCGGGCTCGCCGGCTTCGGCTGGCAGGAGGTTGCGGTACGGCGTCAGGCGGATCCAAGTCGACAGGATGGTCCGCTTGTCCACCTGGAAGGAGGAGAGGTAGAGCTCGAGGTCCGCCTTCTGGCGGGCCAGGTCGTAGGACAGCCATTCGGCGAAGGTTCTTTGGTGGCTTTCGCGTAAGGCTGCGTGCGTCTCTTCCTCGCCGAAGATTTGGGAAAGGCCGTGATGTTCGTAGCGGCCGGTATTCGTGTCTCGGAGGGAGGAAATGTAGACGAGCTTGCCGAATGTGGAGGGGATTTGGGCCAGCGTGTGGCGCCACATCTCGTCCACGCCGCCTTCGCCTCGGGTACCGCGCTGAAGACCGGGCATACGCGTTTATACTGGCACTGATTATAACGCCATCGGCAAGTCCCTGAGAGGGGATCCAGGGAAGACCCGAGCCGTTCCGATATCAGAACATTTTGGCTGCGGTAGTACTCCGGCGTCCGGTAGTATAGTACTCTGCCACTGAAGATACTATTTCCGCTTGAATGCGGGGAGGACCCTATGTTGAAGAGACTGATTTTCGCGCTGGTGCTGGCTCTCCAGATCGGAGCGGTCGTTAGCCTCAGCCCCAATGCTGTACCGCCGCCACGTTGCTTCCCTTGCCCCAAATAGATTAGATCCCACAGTTTCCCTATGTACCTTGCCGGCCGCTCGGCCGGCAAGGTATTCTTGTATTCGGTTTCGGAAGACCTCACAGGCTGTCATGCCAAGCCTTGAACAGATTGCGTGGTGGATCAACGTGGGTTTGGCACTGGCGCTTCTTGCACGTCTGCTTCACTCGCGCCTCCGGAAGGTTTACTTCTGGTTCTTAATTCAGCTTCTGTTTCAGTCGGCTCAAAATCTGGCGATGCTGCCGCTGAATCCGACTACGAACCTGTACGCTTGGGTGTACTTGTTCACGCAGCCGGTCACTTGGGTGCTTTACATCCTTGTCGTTCTTGAAGTGTATTCACTCGCGCTGCGCAACCACCCTGGTTTGGCTACTTTGAGCCGCTGGGTACTCACATCGGCGATGTTTGCCGCCTTGGCGATATCGGCGTTCACGCTTACCGCAGACCTCAGCAAGCCTCCGGGAAAGTTCCCGCTTTTGGTCTATTATGGGATTGCCGAGCGTGGCGTGACCTTTAGCTTGGTTTTGTTCCTCGTCATTATCATTGGGTTCTTGGCGTGGACGCCCGTCCCTGTCAGGCGCAATATCGTGCTTCATGCGGCCCTTTATACGACGTACTTTCTGGCCTCGTCGGCATCATTGTTCCTGCGAAACATCCTCGGTTACGAATTGGTGGCAGCCGTCAGTGTCGCACAGATTTCCATCAACAACCTCTGCCTCTTGCTCTGGATTTTGTTCCTCAACCGCAAGGGCGAGGAGACGC
>JAIMAR010000014.1 GCA_023511855.1 Bryobacteraceae bacterium | reverse complement strand
ACCCGGCGCCGCCCACGGAACCGCCACCCTCAGCAGGGCGGCGAACAGGGCGCAAACCGCCAGCGTCCCCACCACGTGCGCCGCTTGCTCGCCGACGCGCGGGGCCAGCAGCGCCTGCCGCAAGATACCGCACACGATGGCGGCGATCGACAGTACGAACCAGATCAACGCAGCTCGCAGCAACACCCGCCCCGACGAACTCTGTGCTTGCACGGGTGCCGCGGAGTCCAAGAGCTTACGCCTCCGATTCGATGCTCCGCTCCAGCTCGCTGAACGGCGCCAGCCACATCACGTCGTAAGGCTGAAGCAACAGAACCAGCTTGTGATCCGAGGCCATCCAGCCCCGCCCCGCCGCCAAGTCGTACCAGTTGCCGTCGTCTTCGGTGATCTCTTGAAGCGGAATCCCGACGCGCGCGGTTTGCCCGGTCACATTGGTCACGGCCAGAATCCTCTCGCCGCCTCCCGGAGCAATGCGCAGAACCGCGAAAACAGCGGGGCTCACGGCCAGAACGCGCTGCCCGCCGTTGGGGTGAAAGGCGCGGCGGTGGATCCGGATTTCCAGCAGGCGCCCCAGGTGCTCATGGATCAGGTTCAGCTTCGATCCCGGTTCGGACAAGTTCCGCAGGAGCCGGCCCAACTCCAGCGGCGAGCGGTTGACGTCGCGCTTGACCCGGGTGCGCAAGGCGAGTTGAACGTCGTTGCGGCTCCCGATGAGCCCGTGCAGGTAGATGCCGGGCACGCCGCGCAGCGCCAGCGCGATGCTGCGGGAAGCGACAAAGCGCCTCACCTGGAAAGAGCGCTCCTCTCCGCTGTGGTCCAGATTGAGCGCGCTGTACCAGGTGGAGTTGATCTCATAGGGCGCGCGGCCGCTGTCCCCCACGCTGCGGTACGAGATGAACGCGCCGTGTTGGCGAGCCCGGCGAATGAGAAACTCCTGCTCCTCCGGCGGCAGGATGTTGGAGGCTCCCGGCAAGCCGATCCCATCGTGCGTGTCGAGAATGTTCAAGTAGGTGGTGGTCTCTGACGGGTATTCGAGGCTTTGCGCCCAACGCGTAAGATACGACGCGTCCTGCCGGTAGAAGGCGTGCAGCACCAGCGGGGGCAGCGCAAAGTTGTACACCATCTGAGCCTCGTTGGTCCCGTCGCCGAAATAAGTGATGTTCTCCTCGTGGGGCACGTTGGTCTCGGTGACCAGCGCCACCTGCGGAGCGGCCGCATCCAGCACGTCCCGGAACAGCCGGATGATTTCATGCGTCTGGCCTAGATTGGCGCTGGGCGTCCCCGGCTCCACCCAGAGATAGGTCACCGCGTCCAGCCGCACCAGGTCCGCCCCTTTGCGCACGTAAAGCAGCAGCGTGTCGATCACGCTCAACAGCACTCTGGGATTGCGGTAGTTGAGGTCGATCTGGTCCGGCGAAAAAGTGGTCCACGCCCAGATGGGGCCATGGATCGAGTGAAACTGGGTCAAAATGTCGGAGGTTCGGGGCCGGCGCAGAATCCGGCGCTGCTCCGGAGTCAGTTCGTCGCGGGAGCGGAAGGTTACGGCGAAATTCTCGTAGGCCGGATTGCCGCACAGCATCTCCCGAAAGGCGGGACTCTTCGCCGAGGCGTGATTGAACACGCCGTCGAACATGAGTTTGTACGTCTTTCCCAGCTCGGCGATATCCTGCCAGGAGCCGATGCTGGGGTCGACGGCGCGGAAGTCCGTCACCGAAAAGCCGCGGTCGGAGGAATACGGAAAGAACGGAAGGATATGCAGCGTGTTGAACACGGCAGCTCGTCGGCGCAGGGCTTGGAGAAACTCGCCGAGCGCTCCCAGCGCCGTGCCCGAGCCGCCCCGGATCATGTCCCCATAGGTAATCAGGATCATGTCTTGCTCGTGGAAGCGCCGGGAAGGTTGGAAGGACTGCTCGGCGGCGATCAACTCATCGCTCTTATAAGCGTGATGGACCTGCATCAGCCGGATCAGCTCGGGCATCGTCTGTCGGGCCGTTTCTTGCCCGTACAGGAAGCAAAGCCGGTCAAAGATACGCTGGCGGATGTGGTCGGGTATCTCCCGTAAGGGCCGCCGGAAATCGGGCTCCTCGTTGTAAGCGAAGCGCTCCAGGGTGATGTCCCTGGCCGCGGCAGGGTCCGTCATCCTATGCTGATGATAGCCCGCCGGCGGCCGCGATGCCCAGCGAAACTCAACCCCGCTTCACTGGCCGATCGAATACGGCCTCGGCCTCTTGCGTTTCCGGATCCCGCGGCTCGGGCCTCCGCTGCACTTGGCTGGCCACTCCGGGTCCACCGGCTGCTGGCTTCTCTACTGCCCGCAGTTGGATCTGTTTCTGGCCGGTTCCGTCGATCAAGCCGAGGCCGGCCCCCTCCCCTACCGTTTTCTGCCGGGAGTCTTACGGGCGGTGGAGAAGATGGGCGGGCCCTCGGCGCTCCGCAAGCGGGGATAGAATGAAAGTATGGCCACGGGGCTAGCGGGCGGAATCGTGCCGGCGGTAATCACGCCGTTTCGTGAGGACGAGCGTATCGACTACTCGGCCTGGCAGGATCATCTGGACTTTCTGATCGCCAGCGGCGTGCATGGCCTCTTCGTACTGGGTGGACAAGGAGAGTTTTTCGCGCTCACCGAAGAGGAACGTTCGGTAGCCGCGCGTTTCTGCGCCCAAGCCGTAGCCCGCCGCTTGCCCGTCTACGCCAACGTCGGCGCCGTAACCACCGCTGAGACCATCCGCCTGGCGCAAAAGGCCGAAGCCGACGGCGTGGACTACCTCGTCGTCGTAACTCCCTACTACTTGCGGCCCTCCGCCGACGAGCTGGTCGAGCATTACGTAGCCGTCTGCTCCAGCGTCCAGATTCCTGTCTTTGCCTACAACATTCCGGAGAGGACCGGCGTGGAGCTGACCCCCGAAGTGTTACGGCGCGTGGTGGAACGGTGTCCCAATTTCGCCGGCCTGAAAGACTCCGGCGGACGGTTGGAGCTGATTCCAGAATGGAGGCGGGCCGGACTTCAGGTCTTTATGGGGCGGGATCACCTGATCTTGGACGGCTTGCGGATGGGCGCCGTCGGCGCCGTTACCGCCTGCGCCAACGTGATTCCACGCGCTTTTGTGGATCTCTATCAGGCCTACCAGTCCGGCGATTTGCACGAGGCCGGAAGGCTGCAACGGCTGGTCGAGCCCCTACGGCAGGCATTTTCCCTGGGCACATTCCCGGTGGTGGTGAAAGAAGCGATGAACCTGGCGGGCCTGAGGGGCGGCCGCTGTCGGCGTCCCGTCGGGTCGCTCACCGAGGAAGCTCGAAAGAAACTGCAAGCAGTACTCGAAACACTCAGAGAGGCACGTTATCTGCCCCTGTCAGGCGCTGTCGCCGGGCGGTCCAGATAGCAGCAATTCATCCCCATGCACACAAACCGGCTCAGCCGCGAAAAGAGTCCCTATCTTCTCCAGCACGCCCACAATCCCGTCGACTGGTACCCCTGGGGCGAAGAAGCCTTTGAGAAGGCGCGCGCTGAAGACAAACCGATCTTCCTGTCCATCGGTTACTCCACCTGCCACTGGTGCCACGTCATGGAACGCGAATCGTTCGAAAACGAGCGGATCGCGGCTCTGCTGAATCAGCACTTCGTCCCGGTCAAAGTGGACCGCGAAGAACGGCCCGACGTCGACCGCATCTACATGCTCTTCGTGCAGGCCACCACCGGCAGCGGCGGCTGGCCCATGTCGGTCTGGCTCACCCCGGACCTCAAACCGTTCTTCGGTGGCACTTACTTCCCCCCCGAGGACCGCTACGGGCGCCCGGGATTCGCCGCGGTCTTGCAGGGCATCGCCGAGGTCTGGCAACGCGACCGGCAGCGGGTCCTCTCGGCGGGCGACTCCGTGCTGGAAGAGATCCGCCGGCAAGTGGACCGCGCCATGCAGCCCGGCGCCGTCGACGACGGCGTCTTAGAGCGCGGGTTCTTCTATTTTCGGCGAACCTACGATCCGCAACACGGAGGCTTCGGAGGCGCGCCCAAGTTCCCCCGCCCGTGCGTCTTCACCTTCCTGCTGCGGGAGTACGCCAGGACCGGCAACCGCGAGGCGCTCGAGATGACCCTCCACACGCTGCGAGCTATGGCGCAGGGCGGCATCCACGACCGCCTCGGCGGCGGATTCCACCGCTACTCGGTCGACGAAGAGTGGCGCGTGCCGCACTACGAGAAGATGCTCTACGACCAGGCGCAACTGGCCGTGGCTTACTTGGAGGCTTATCAAATCACCGGCGAGCCCGATCTCGCCGCAGTTGCCCGCGGGATCCTGGACTATGTTCTTAGGGACATGACCTCGCCGGAAGGAGGCTTCTACTCGGCTGAAGACGCCGATAGCGCCGTCGATCCCGATCACCCCGAGATCAAAGAGGAGGGTGCTTTCTATCTCTGGCCGGAAGGAGTTCTCGAAAAGGCGCTCGCCGATCCGGCCGAAAAGGAGCGCCTGCTGGCCGAACGCGCTAAACGGCCCAGACCCGAACGCGACGACAAAATTCTGACGGCCTGGAACGGCCTCATGATCTCGGCCTTCGCCCTGGGGGCACAGGTTCTGGGAGACGCGCGCTATGAGCAAGCCGCCCGGCGCGCGGCGGACTTCATTCTCAGCCGCCTCTACGATCCCCGACAGCGGATTCTGTTGCGCCGCTTCTGCAACGGCGACGCCGCGATCGAGGCTTTTCTCGAAGACTACGCTTTCCTGGCGCAGGGCCTGCTCGACCTGTACGAGACTTGCTTCGAGCCCGGCGATTTGGAGAACGCCATCGAGCTGACCGCGCGCATGCGGGAACTCTTTGAGGACCGCGAGCAGGGTGGATTCTTCGCTGCGCCCTCGGCCCGCAACGGCTTGGTGCTCCAGCTCAAAGATGCCGACGACGGAGCCGAGCCCTCCGGCAATTCCATAGCCGCAATGAACCTGCTCCGGCTCGCTCAGTTTACGGGGCAGGACGAGCTGCGCCAGTGCGCCGCGCGCCTCTTCGAATGCTTCGCTGCCACCCTTAACAACGCCCCCGGCGCGCTGCCCGCGATGCTCGCCGCCATCGGCTTCCACCGCGCCAAGGTGCGCCAGATCGTAATTGCCGGCCCGGCGGACGCCGCAAACACCCGCGCCCTGCTCGCCGTCGTGCGCCGGAGATTCCTCCCGTACAAAATCGTCCTGCTGGCCGACCGGAACGCCACCCGCGAGCGCTTGAGCCGCCTCCATCCGGCCATCGCCGGCATGACTCCCTTGGAAGGCACGGCCGCGGCCTACGTCTGCGAGGACTACGCCTGCCGCCTGCCGGTCACCACGCCCGAGGAGCTGGAGCGCATGCTCGGGTAAAGGCGGACGGAGTTGGTAGAATGATCGTCATCGGCAATTCATTTTGAAACCACCTACACTCAGGAGAACCCATGGAAAGACCAGGAGCTGTTACTTTGAGGGGACAACCGCTGACTCTGATCGGGCCGGAGCTCAAACCCGGGGATAAGGCCCCCGATTTCGACGTCGTAGACTCCACGCTCAGCCCGGTGAGCCTCGCCAAGACGGGCAACGCCGTGCGGATCTTCAGCGTGGTGCCGTCGTTGGACACGCCGGTCTGCGACGCGCAAACCAAGCGCTTCAACGACGAGGCAGCCAAGATGCCGGGCGTCGAAATCTACACCATCAGCATGGACCTGCCGTTCGCCCAAAAACGCTGGTGCGGAGCCTTCGGCGTGGATCACGTCAAGATGCTTTCCGATCACCGCAACGCCTCCTTCGGGCAGGCTTACGGCACGCTGATTAAGGAGCTGCGGATCGAAAGCCGCGCCATCTTTGTACTGGACAAAGACAACGTGATCCGCTACGTCGAATACGTCAAGGAAGTCGCCGACTTCCCGGACTACGAGGCCGCTCTCAACGCCGCCAAGGCGCTCGCTTAAGGCCGACCAATCCCTTTGGAGGCGGGCTGCCCAGCGCCCGCCTCACTCGCCCCAATCGATCTCCCCAGACCCGTAGAGAGGGTGCGCCGCGTCTTGCGCCAGCGCAGCAACCACTGCCTTCGGATCCACCGCGTTCCACTCTCGAAGCCGAGCCTCCGCTTCCGAGATCTCCTGTTGACCGAACAGCTCCCGCCAGGCCGGCTCGCAAACCAGCGCTTCCAGGGTGAGATCCGCCCGGCCCCTCGCCCAGAGCTGTAACGAGTCGTCGGATGCCGGGCCGCGCAAGAGCCGTACGACGCCCTCAAAATCCTGCTCTTCGCCGAGCGCCAGACAGTATTTCTCCGGCCAGTAGTCCAGCTCGGCGGCGCAGATGTGCGTGCGCTCTGCCAACGCAGCCAGGAAGCGCTCCCGCCGGCGCAGCTCTTCGCTCATGGCATAAGCATAAGCTAGGTTCGGCTGCCGAACCCATTAAAACTCTTTATAGCCCTCATCCGCTTGCCCGCCGCGCTACTTCTGCGCCAGCCGGCTGCAAGCCATTTCCGCGCCCGTTACGTCAATCGCCGCGCTGCCTTCCTCGATATGGACGATCCGCCCGTCCTTGTCCACGACGAACGTCGCCCGGTTGGCGATTCCCCGGCCTGGAAACAGCACGCCGTAAGCCGCCATCGTCTCCCGCGTCGCGAAATCGCTCAGCAGCGGGAACTCCAGTTTCAACTGCTTGGCAAACTCACTCTGCGAGGGCGTGTTGTCGCCGCTGATCCCAAAGACCTGCGCGTTGTGACCCTGGAAGTTGGCCAGCCGAGCTTGATACGCCAGCATCTCCTTGGTGCAGCCGCCCGTGAACGCCGCTGGGAAGAACGCCAGAACCACCGTCGACTTGCCGCGGAACTCCGACAACTTCACCCGGCCGCCTTTCGTCGACGGCAGGTCAAAATCGGGGGCCATGTCCCCCACCTTCAAATGCGTGCGCGGCGGCTGAACCGCCTGAGCATACAGACTGCCCGCCAACAAAGCAGCGCAAAACAGCATCCGGAAAGCCATCTTTTTCCCCTCCAATCCATTAGAAGCTCGAACGACGCTCTTTGATTCTACCTAACCAATTGAAAACAAACCAAATAAAGGACTTGCATATCATGAAATCATAGTGATATCATTATGATGTCATTGGAGGCTGCCCATGCTTCGTGAAAAGGAAACAAAAGGTCTTCCCGGTTGGGTGGTGGCGTTTATCCTGCTCGGCTTGGGAATTTACTCATGCTGGAGCTTCGTGCAGGCGGCGACGGACGGCCGCCTCTGGACCATGACCTTCTGGCTGGTGGTATTTCTGCTCGACATCCTCGGCTGGTTCGGCCTCACCGTTGTCAATCCAAACGAGGCCAAGGTCGTGACGCTGTTCGGCGTCTACCAAGGGTCGATCAAGGCGCCGGGCTTCTGGTGGGTGAACCCGCTGTCCACCCGCCGTAGGATCTCACTTCGGGTGCGGAACTTCGAAACCGGGCGGTTGAAGGTCAACGACCGCGACGGCAACCCCATCGAGATCGCCTCGGTGGTGGTGTGGCAAGTGGTGGAGACCTTCGAGGCCGTCTTCAACGTCGACGACTACGAGAACTTTGTGCACGTGCAGGCTGAGGCGGCGCTGCGCGGCATGGCCACCAGCTACCCCTATGATGCCCACGAGGAGGGCCAGCTCTCCCTGCGCCAGTCGGCCTCCGAAATCGCCGAGCGGCTGCGGACGGAGATTCAGGAGCGGCTGGAGAAAGCCGGCGTGAAGGTCTTGGAGACCCGCATCAGCCACTTGGCCTACGCCCCGGAAATCGCCAGCGCGATGCTGCGGCGCCAACAGGCTAGCGCCGTTATTGCTGCCCGCCAGAAGATCGTCGAAGGCGCCGTGGGAATGGTGGAAATGGCGCTGGATCAGCTCAGTGCCAAGCATGTGGTCGAGCTGGATGAAGAGCGCAAGGCAGCCATGGTGAGCAATTTGCTCGTCGTGCTGTGCAGCGAGCAAACCGTCTCGCCGGTGGTCAACGCCGGGACGCTGTACCAGTGACGCTGCTGGCGCTGGAGCCGAAGCCGAATGGCGCAACGCAAAGCGTTTCTTTTGCGGTTGGACCCGGCCACCTACGAGGCGATGCAGCGCTGGGCCGACTCGGAGCTGCGCAGTCTGAACGCGCAGATCGAGTTCGTGCTGCGGCGCGCGCTTCAGGAGGCCGGACGCCTGCCGAAAAAGAAGGAGGAGGAACGGCCCGATGCGGAAACTTGAATGGCGCAAACGTCTTCGCCGTGCCTCGCCGGTCCCGGACCCGCCCGCGTCCCGGCCGCGCCCGGTGCGGCTCACCGGGGCGGGCCTGGTGGTGGCGCTTCTGGCGACGATCTTCGCCGCCAGCGCCCCCATCGCCGGTTTTGCGCTCTTCTCGGTGTCCCAGAAGCAGCGTCAACTCCGGCAGCGCATCGAATCGGAGACTGTGACGGCCGTCGCGCATGTCGTGTCTCTTAGTCGGACACGGGGTGACAATCCCAAATACCTCGTACAGTACGAGTATCCGGCAGGCGGGCGGCTCCGCCACGGCCGCGCAGCGATCCGGCGCGCGGTCTGGAACCAGCTCAGAGTAGGCTCGGCGGTTGAGGTGCGCTACTTGCTTTCGGAGCCCGGCCGGAGCTGGCTCGTCGGCTATGAACCGAGGCCGCTGCCGCTATGGGTTCCGCCGCTCGCGTCGCTTGCGGGCGCCTTGGTATCCGCGATCCTGTGGGGACAGCTCCGGCGGCAACAGGTGCTTCTGGCGGAAGGCCGGCTGTCCCAGGCGCGCGTGCTCGAAATCAAGAGAAGTGGAAGAGGCCAGGGGGCACAGGCATGGAGCGTACGTTACGAATTCCGCACCCTGAGCGGCGCCCGGATCGTGGGCCGCAGCACGGCCGGCGGAAATCCACCCGATGCGGGCAGCAACGTCCGCATCCTCTACGACCCGGACAACCCTGCGCGGAACGCAATCTATCCGCTCTCGCTGGTTCGCCCCGCTTGAGCCCCCGTCTGGGCTAACGACCGCCCGGTGCGCTCGACCCAGGTGCGGAACATGGCCGCGAAATCATGGACCAGGCCGGAATACCGCAGCTCTTCCACCGTAAACTGCATCTTCCGCCGCCAGTTGGGGTACTGCCAGGTGCTGCCGGGCAGATTCTGCTGCTCCGTTTCCTTGGTCAGGTCTTCCTGGTTCACCAGCAGCAGCATTGACGGGGTTTTCGCCAAAAAGCCGATCACCGCGTTGTGCAGCTCGCCGGTGAGCTCCGGGATCTCCTCGGCCCGGCGCGGGAACCATTCGGGAAGCAACCCCGCTATGAACAGCGCGTCCAAAATGCGCTGCTTGTCGGCCGCCCGCGCCTGCTGCTGAGCGCGGGCCTCATGCTCGCTCACTAGGCCAGCCTGTAGGCGGGCCGAGATGTCCCGTCCGGTCCAGAAGCCCGCCAGCGTGGGCAGATCGTGGGTGGTGGAAGAGACCAGGGCTTGTCTGGGATACTCCTCGGGCAGCCGGAACCGCCCGTCGGAATGCCGCTCAAAGTACAGCAAGCGGTAACTCAGGATGCCGAAGCGCTCCAGGGTCTGCCGGAACTCGGGCTCGACGGTTCCCAGATCTTCTCCCACCACCAGGAACTGGTTGCGCACGCTTTCCAGCGCCAAGATGCGGAGCAAGTCTTCGGCCGATTCCCGCACGTAAGCGCCCGCGGAGGCGGGCCTCCCGTCGGGAATCCAGAACAGCCGGAAAAAGCGCATCACATGGTCGATGCGCAGCGCGCCGCCGTGCCGGCAGTTGCGCCGGATGGATTCGACGAATAACTGGTAGCCTGTCTCGCGGTGGCGCAGCGAATTGGGCGGAGGGAAGCCCCAGTCTTGGCCCTGCGGGGCAAAGTCGTCCGGCGGCGCCCCGACCCGGCATCCGGAAACGAAGTGGTCCCGGTGCGCCCACAAGTCCGATCCGCAGCGGTCTGTCGCCAAAGCCAGATCGTGATAGAGGCCGATGAAGAGGCCCTTCGAGCGGGCGTAGGCCTGGGCCTGGGCCAGTTGAAGGTCGAGCTGCCACTGCACGTACTTATGGAACAAAACCTCGCGCTCGTGTTCTTTGGCGAACCGCCGCACCTGCTCCGATTCCGGATCCCGGTACGGCTCCGGCCACTGGGGCCAGATCCAGACCTCCGGATCGGCGGCGTGCATGTATTCATCGAGAGCGCAGTAGATGGCGTATCGGTCCAGCAACTCCCCTTCCTGCCGGCAGTACTGCTCGAAGGCCTTGCCGCACGCCGAGCGCCGGCGGCAGCGCCTCAGGAACGTCTCAAAGCACAGGCGGAGAAACCGCAGCTTCAGCGCGTAGACCCGCTCGTATTCCACCAGAGGCGCCGCCCGCAACGCCGCGATCTCCTGCTGGATCTCCGGCTGCGCGTACAGCTTCTGCGCCGGGCGGCTGATCTGAAAATCCTCCAGCCTCTCCAGGTCCAGATAGATCGGATTGCGATAGAAGACCGAGTTGGGCAAATAAGGGCTCGTGTTGAACGGCTGGCGGTTGTGAATCGCGTGCAGGGGGTTGAGGGCGATGAAGGCCGCGCCCAAATCTTCTGCGGCCCAATCGGCCAACTTTTCCAGATCGGTCAGGTCCCCGCAGCCCCAGTTGCGCCGCGAGCGCAGCCCATAGAGGCTCACCGCCACACCGGCCGCCTTGCCCCCGTTCTCCAGTTGCGGGGGCAGGTAGGCGCGCTCCGGGCCCACAATGAGGCGCGTCTGGGAGGAATGATTGCCGTTGACGGCGTGGATTTCGTGATATCCCAAAGGCAGCGGCGAAGGCAGCGGCGCCAGACGCCGTTCAAAGCGCTGCCCGCGGAGCTCCATCCGCTCATCCAGCGGAAGAGCCGCCGGCTCCACGGCCCAGGTCTCTTCGGTTTCATCCTCTCGCCGCAGCCGGAGGCGGACGCTCTGGCCCATGCCCTCTTCGGCAACCGTCACCGGCAGGTGCGCGTCCGCCCTCCCAGTCACGAGCACCGGCGGGGTGAGCCGTGACCACTGCTGCCAAAGCCGCTCCTCGACCGCGCTCTCCTCGCCCAGTCCCAGGCTGCGCAGAATGGCTTGACAGACTTCGGCGGAGGTCTCGTGGTAGGTTCCCCAGATATCCCAGTAGCCGGCTTCGATGCCGGCCAGCTTTGCGCCGCGCAGCAGAGTCTCCGAGAGGAACATATTTCATTTTACCGGTTTGCTCCGCCGTGCGAGAATGAAGGCATGGGGCTGGACCAATCGGCGCGTCTCAATCGTACCGGCAACCTCAGTGTGCCTGAGGACTTTTTCGCCCGCATCGACCGGGAGGACTTCTCCCAGGCGGCGGGCGGCGTGCTCACCACCAAGCTGGATCAGGCTATCCAGTGGGCTCGCAAGAGCTCCATCTGGCCGATGTCGTTCGGGCTGGCCTGCTGCGCCATCGAGATGATGGCCATGGGCGCTTCCCGCTTCGATATCGCGCGCTTCGGAGCGGAGGTCTTCCGCGGCTCGCCCCGCCAGTCCGACCTGATGATCATCGCCGGGCGCGTCTCCAACAAGATGGCGCCGGTGATCCGGCAGCTTTACCAGCAGATGCCCGAACCCAAGTGGGTGATCTCGATGGGCGCTTGCGCCACCTCCACCGGCGTGTTCAGCAACTACGCGTTGATTCCGGTGAACCAAGTCATTCCAGTCGACGTGTACGTGCCTGGCTGCCCGCCGCGCCCCGAGCAGCTCATCCATGCCATCATGCTGCTCCAGCAGAAGATCGAGCGGGAGAAGGGCGCCCTGAAGAAAGCTCTGAACCTGTAAGGCGGCTCCGGTCGGAGCCGTTTCCGCGGCGCGCTCGCCGCAAGTGCCCTACTCGAACATTTCCATCTGGCCCTCCGGCGGCGGAGCTTTCTTCTTTTTCCCCTCCTTCAGCGGACTGCCAATGACTGCCAGAACATGGAATTCTCGCAGGGCCGTGCGCGGGATGAACAACTTCTGGTTGTTGGAGTTGGGGTTGGGAGGGATGACCGTGAATCCCGGCTGTTCCATCTCCAGCAGGTTATTGGGCATCAGTCCTTCCATGGTCTCCCCGTCCCGGTACCGCATCCGGACCCACAGGCCTTCGGTGCGCGGGCGGGCGTGGAAGAGCATCTGTTCGGGATCTCGTGTCGGAGGCCGAAAATCTCGGACAAAACATACCGCTTTGACCTCGGCGTATGGAATCCGAATCAGCACGCCGCCGGTGCTGAGGATTTCTACGCCTTCCGGGCGCAAATAGCTTGCCGGGTTCACAAAGCCTGCAACCGCGTCACGCTCGAACCGCCGCACAATCACTTTCTTGTTCGTAGAGGCCGTCAAGGGGATTCTTTCGGGGTTTACTTTGTTCCAAACAATTCCGGTGGTATTGTATCATTGGCACAATGAATCCGGCGGTGGCGATGCGGGACCAGATCGGCGCCTTCCTCGACTACTGTCGTATTGAGAAGGGCCTGGCGAAGAATTCCTTGGACGCCTACGCCCGGGATTTGGCTCGCTTTGCAGGCTACCTTACATCGAAGGGCTGCCGGGAAGCGCCTGGGCTGGAAGCCCTTGGAGAATACATCGACAGCCTGTACCAGGCCGGCCTGTCCAGCCGCTCGATTGCGCGGCATATCACAACCCTCAGGAATTTCTACCGGTTTTTGCTGCAACAGGGCGCGTTACAAGCCGACCCGGCCTCCCTGTTGGCCGCGCCCCGGCAATGGTCGACTCTCCCCAAGTATCTCAATTTGCAGCAAATCGAGGCCCTGTTCGCGGCTCCTCCAGCGGACAAGCCCACAGGCATCCGGGACCGCGCCATGCTGGAGCTGCTCTATGCCGCCGGGCTGCGGGTGAGCGAGCTGTGCCAGTTGGAGCTTTCCGATTTGAACCGGGACCTGGGCGTTTTGCGGGTGGCTGGAAAGGGAGGCCGCCAGCGGCTGGTGCCGGTGGGCAAGAGCGCCCTGGCCGCTGTCGAGAGGTATCTGAACGAGGCCCGACCGGCCCTGTTGCGAGGGCGTGGGAGCCGGTATCTGTTTGTAACAGCGAGAGGGACCCGCCTGACGCGGCAGGCGTTCTGGAAATTGTTACTGGGTTATGGCAAGCGGGCCGGGATATTCCACGGCTTGACCCCGCACGTGCTCCGGCACACTTTTGCGACGCACCTGTTGGAGGGCGGCGCGGATTTGCGCAGTGTGCAGACCATGCTGGGCCATGCGGACATTTCCACGACCCAGATCTATACTCATGTTTTGCGATCGAGATTAAAACGGACAGTGGAGGAGCATCATCCCCGGGCCTGAGGGCACAGGGAGAGCGCCAGGAATTCGCAGCGGGAGCCAGATCGATGAGCGACTACATGTTCATGTTGGAGAATCATTTGAGCCCGGTGCAAAACCGTGTCGTGGTGCAGGTCCAGCAAGCGGCTTCGCAAGCCAACGTGAACCTCTTTTTGACTGGAGGCGCGGTGCGGGACATGCTGGGCGGGTTTCCCATCCGGGACCTGGATTTTACCGTCGAGGGGGATCCGTTCAAGCTGGCGAAGGCGGCCTCCGAGCTGGGCGGCGCCAAACAGGTGGCGGCGGATGAGCTGCGCGGAAGCATCGACCTGCTTTTCCCGGGCAGAGTCACCGTGGAGATTTCCATGGCGCGCCACGAGCGCTACGCCAAAGTCGGTTCGCAACCGGAAGTGACCCCTTCCACCATTCACGAGGACTTGCGGCGGCGCGATCTTACGGTGAACGCCATGGGGTTGAGCCTGAACCGGGCCTCCTTGGGCTTGCTGATCGACCCGACCAATGGATTGGCCGACCTGGAGCAGCGGGAGTTGCGCGTGGCAAACAACCGCGCGCTCTACGACGATCCGGCGCGGATCCTGCGGCTGATCCGGTTTCAGGTTCGCCTGGGTTTCACCCTCGAAGCGAAAACCGCCCAGCAATACGAAAACGTGCGGTTGGAGGGGCTGGAAAAGCAGATCCCGCCGCGAAAGCTGTTTAAGGAGCTGGCGGCGATCGCGGCCGAACCAAACCCGGCTGAAGTGCTGGCGGCGTTAGAGAAAGAAAAGCTGCTGGGTTTGTTCTCTCCCGCGCTGGCGGGAACGAAGTTGAATCTGAGCGGCTTCGCCAAATTGCAAAAAGCCAGGCAAACCTTGGCGCTTGCGGCGGATTACCCGGTAGATTGGCTGGCGCTATTCTTGCACCTTCTCGAGGAGAAGTTGACCCCCAAGGAGATAGCCGCGCTGGCAAAGGCCACCGCGATGCGGAAATCGGAAGTCGAGATGCCGGCCAAGCTGGCGGCGGCGGCCAAGCAACTGGAGAGGGCCTTGAAGTCACCCAAGCTCCGGAAGGCGTCTCAAGTCTACGAAGTGCTTCACGAAGCTCCCGGCGAAACCGTCCTCTACGTGTTTTTGAACACCCGCGAACGGATCGTGCAGGACCGGATCCGCAATTATTTCCAGAAGTACCTGCCGGCTTCGCAAGAGGTCACGGACCGCCAGGTGGCGGCGGCCGGGCACCAGCCGGGAAGCGCAAAGTTCCAGAAGGCAAAGGAAGAGATGATCCGCACGAGGCTGGATTCGCGTCCCAAAAAGGCGCCCGAACCGGCGGAGCCCGAGCCGGCGAGCGGAGCTGCGCCCGTAGGCCCGCGCCGCGGCGCCCAGGCGTAGCTTCAATGCGGGATGAGCTGTTCCTCGTCGACAACCGCAGCGGCGTACTCAAGCGCCGCACGGATATCCTCGCGAGTGAGCTCGGGGTAGCACGCCAGGATCCGCTCCACCGTATAGCCGCCTGCGACCATGCCCAGGATGTTGCGCACCAGGATTCGGGTGCCGCGGATCACCGGCTTGCCGCCGCAAATCGCTGGGCTGACTTCAATACGGTCCGTGCCCGTAGTCTACCGGAAGCATTCACCCACAGCCGGATGGCCGCCATCGGCCGCTCATTTCGGGGATGCCGTGCCCACGCCGGTTCGGCCGCTTCGGAGGCCCGCCCGCCGCAAGCCGAGCGCACTCAACGGTTGCCGAGGTTGAGAACGACGATTCCGATCAGGATCAATCCGATGCCGAGGAACTTGTTGCGCGTCAGCGGCTCGCCGAAGAACAGGCGGCTCCAGAACAAGGTCCAGATGTAGCCCAGCGCCACCATCGGATACAACACGCTCAGCTCGCCTTCCCGCAGCCCGAGCACAAAAAAGAAGGAGGAAAGGACAAAAAAGCCAACCCCTGCCGCCAGCCGCCAGTTGAACAGCAGGGTGCGGATCTGACGGTGCAGCCTTCCGGCGCCGGACTTAAGAAAGACGGCGCCGAACGACCCTACGAACGCGGCCAGCAGGACCAGCAGGATCGAGGAGAGAGGCGTCTTCACGGCCGGCCGTTCCTTCCCAGCACCGCGACGCCCGTGACGATGATAACGACGCCGAGCAGTTTGAAAAAATTCATAGATTCCCGGAAGATCGCAACCGAAAGCAGAGTGACCCAGACGTAGGTCAAGGAGATCACCGGGTAAAGGATCGAGAGCTGGCCGTCGCGGAGCGCCAGCACCAGCAGAATCGTGCTGATGCCGTAAAGACTGTAGCCAGAGACAATCGGCACGCTGGTCAGCATGGCGATGGGGCTGCCGCTGGGCAGTTGAGCCGCGCCGTGTTTGATTAGAACCTGGGCGGCGGCGCCGAAAATCGTGCAAAAAAACACTAGGGCGATGGACTGGCGCGGTGTGAAATGGAACGACTTGCGTTCGGGCACGGGTTTGGGTGCGGTTGCGCTCAAGGTTTTCGTTTGACGATCTCCCATCATAGCTGAATTCGGGCGCGCGGTTGGGCCGGGCGGTTGCCGAGGAACCCCAAAATTAGAGGCTTCAGCGCGGAGCGCCCGTCCGGCGGCGGGCCTTGGCGTACAATCAGAACTTGTTGCCCCCCACAGCCGCTGTTGTGGTGCCGACTTTGAATGCGGGACAGCCGCTGGAGGAGTGCTTGCGCTCGCTGGAGCGGCAGAGTTTCCAGGATTGTGAGGTGGTCGTGGTCGACAACAGCGGCTGCGCGCGGGCGAAGCAAACCGTGCATGGGGACAAAGTGCGGCTGGTGGAAAACCCGCGCAACCTGGGTTTCGGCGCCGCGGTCAATCAAGCTTTGCGCATGACGCATAGCGCGTATGTAGCCGTTCTCAACGACGATGCCGCCGCCTGGCCGGACTGGCTGGGAGAGCTGGTGCGGGTGCTGGAAGCGCACCCGGAGGCGGGGATGTGCGCCTCCCAGATCCGGCTGGCGGGCACAGAGTTGCTGGACTCGGCGGGTATGTTGCTGTGCGCCGACGGCTCCAGCAAGCAGCGCGGACGCCTCCAGCCGCCGGAGCGCTATTCCAGCGAGGAGGAGGTATTGTTTCCAAGCGGTTGCGCGGCCTTGTACCGCCGGGCGATGCTGGAACAAATCGGAGGATTTGACGAGAGCTTTTTTCTGTATTCAGAGGACACGGACCTGGGGCTGCGCGCGCAATGGGCGGGGTGGCGGTGCCGGTACGCGCCGAAAGCCGTGGTGGAGCACCGCTACTCACAGACGGCGGGAGAGGCGTCGCCTTTGAAGGCATATTACGTGGAGAGAAATCGGCTGTACGTCGTCGTGAAAAACTTCCCGGGCTGCGCCCTGGCGGCAGTGCCTTGGGCGGCGCTGACGCGCTATTTCTGGCACGCCGCGGCGATGGGGAGCGGGCGCGGAGCGGCGGCTCGCTTCCGCCAGGAAGGGCAGGGCGGCTGGAAGTTGCCCTATTACGTGCTGCGGGCGCACCTCGCTCTGATCCCGGCCTTACCCCGGCTCATTCAGGAACGGCGCCGCATCCGGCGCTCGGCGCGAATCACAACTCAGGAGTTCCGGGCGTTGATGAAAAAGTATTCGATCCGCCCGCGGGAGGTGGCGCTGCAATGAGCCACAACCCGCCTCCCGATTCCGTGCTGGTGATCGTGCCCGCGTATAACGAGCAGGCGAGCATCGCGCGGGTGGTCCGCGAGATTCACGAAGTCCTGCCGGAGGTTCCGGTGGTTGTCATCGACGATTGTTCGGCGGACGCCACCGCTTCCGAAGCTCAGGCAGCGGGCGCCCGGGTTCTCTGCTTGCCGCACCACCTGGGACTAGGCGGCGCGGTGCAGGCCGGCTACAAGCTGGCCTTTGAGCTGGGCTACGAGTATGTGGTGCGGGTGGACGGGGACGGGCAGCATGATCCGCGCGACATTCCGCGGCTGCTCGAGGCGCTGCGCGAATCGGGCTGTGAAATGGCGATCGGCTCTCGCTTTCTGGATGGAGATGAGGGACACACCAGCTTCGCCCGGCAAGTGGGAGTCCGGCTGTTCCGCCTGCTGCTGCGGCCGATTCTGGGGCGCGAGGTGCGCGATCCGACCTCGGGCTTCGTGGCGGTCAACCGGGCCGCGCTTCAGGTGTTCAGCAAAAGTTTTCCTCTGGAATATCCCGAAATTGAGGCGCTGGTGGTGCTGCAACGCAGAGCCTTCCGCTTTGTCGAAGCGCCTTGCCGGATGAGGCCGCGGATGGGAGGGCGCAGCTCGATCACCGCTCTCAAGTCGTTTTTCTACCCGCTGCACGTGCTGCTGGGCGTGTTTGTGAATATCCTGAAGTTTGAACACAGGCGCTGGAGGAGATGACGATGGAACGCCTGTTGAATGTGTTGACGGTTTTCAGCGTGGTGTTGCTGATCCTGGTGCTGCGTTCGGTGCGGAAAGCACACATCCGCGTGGAGTACTCGGTAAGCTGGCTGGGCGCGGCCCTGACGCTGCTGGCGCTGTCGCAAATGGAGGGGTTTCTGGGCCGGTTGGGACAATTCCTCGGCGTGGCCAATCCTCCGCTGGCGCTGGCGTTTATTACCGGCGGCATTTTCCTGATCGTCTTTTACCGGCACTCGGTGGTTCTCTCCGAACTCAAGGACGCCAATATCTCGCTGGCTCAGCGGGTCGCCATCTTGGAATTTCACCTTCGGACGCTGCATGAAGAGCAAAAAGCAAAAAGCGGCGCCTAAGCCGGCAACCGCGTCTGCGCCAACCCAGGCTCCCACTCCCGGCCTGAGGGCTTGGCACGTCGGGCTGGGATTGGCGCTGGCGCTGGGCGCGGCCATGCTGGTCTACGGGCCGGCGTTGAACGGACCATTCGTTTTTGACGACATTTACCTGCCGTTTTTTTCGCCCCGGTTTGCCGAAGCCCCGCTGCCGGTGGCGATCCACGGCACGCGCCCGTTTCTGCTGTTCAGCTTCTGGATCAACAGCAAATTGGCCGGGGCGGAGCCGTTTCTGTATCACTGGTTCAACGTTCTGTTTCATGTCCTGAACGCCTTTCTGGTGTTCCTCATCGCGCGCAGATTGTTCGAATGGAGCGGAGGCGAAGGGCGGTCTAAGGAGTGGCCGGCCGCCTTCGCCGGCGCGCTCTTCCTGCTGCACCCCGTGCAGACGGAAGCGGTCAGCTACGTTACCAGCCGGTCGGAGAACCTGAGCGTATTGTTTTTGCTCTCGGCGGTTGCAATCTTCGTCTACCGGAAGCGGACCGCGGTCTCGTGGCCGGTGGTCTTGGCGATCCTGATTCTGTATGCGGCAGCCGCGTCCACCAAAGAGCACACCGCGGTGCTGCCCGCGGTGCTGCTGCTCGTCGACTACTTCTGGAACCCGGGCTTCTCCTTCTCCGGGATCCGCCGCAACTGGCGGCTCTATGTGCCCATTACCGTAGGAGCGGTGCTGGCGTTGGCCTATGTCTTCGACATCCTGCGGCAAGCGGTGACCGCCGGCTTCGGGATGAAGGAGCTGCCGTGGAACCATTACTTTTACACGCAGTGGCGGGTGCTGTGGATCTACATCCGGTTGTTCCTGTTCCCTGTGGGTCAAAATGCGGACTGGGCGCACGGCACGGTGCGCACCCCGTTTGACCCGGTGGCTCTGGCCGGACTGATCGGACTGATCGGCTTGGTGGGGGCGGCGCTGTGGTATCGCAAGCGCTATCCGGTGGCGAGCTTTGGGATTCTGTGCGCGCTGCTGCTGTTCGCGCCGACTTCCTCGGTGGTGCCGATCGAAGACGTGGTGGCTGAGCGGCGGATGTATCTGCCGATGCTGGGGCTGTCGCTGGCGGCGGCGGAGTTGCTGCGACGGTGGCCGGCGCGGCCGGGCGTGCGGGCAGGCGCGGCGGCGGTCGTTCTGGTGCTCCTCGGAGCGGCTTGCTACAACCGCAACCAGGTGTGGAGCAGCGACCGGCTGCTTTGGGAGGACGTTCTCAAGAAGTCGCCTTGGAACGCCAGGGCGCGAGGGCATTTGGGCGTGGCCTATTTCAAGGAGGGGCGTTGCCAGGAAGCGGCGGTCCAGTTCGAAACGCTGGCGAAGGGACAGCGCCCGGAGGCGCGGGCCTTTGTGAACTGGGCGCTGGCGCTGGATTGCCTGGGGCGGCCCGAAGAAGCCATCGCAAAGTTGCAGGAGGCGGTCGCCATCACGCCGGAGAGCAATATTTACGCCCAACTGGCGATGCTCTACGGCAAGCAAGGGAAGACGGAGGTAGCCTACCAGGCGATCGAGAAAGCCCTGGAGCTGGATCCACGCAACGACATGGCTTACTTTTACCGGGGAAATCTGCGGAGTCTCCAAGGGGACTATGCGCGGGCCGCCGACGACTACCGCCAGGCGCTGGCCGTCAACCCGGACAACGAGCCGGCCCGGCGAGGCCTGGCGCGCGTGCTGGGCCGGTCCAAAGGGCCGTAGGGCGGCGCCATGCGCATCGGCGTCAATGCCTTGTATCTGATCCCCGGAGGCGTGGGAGGCACCGAGATCTATCTGCGCTCGCTGCTAGGCGCGATGGCGGAGCTGGAGCGCGGACACGACTACATCGTCTTCACCAACCAGGAGACGGGCGAGGATCTCATTCCCAATCACCCCGCCTTCCGCTTTGCGCCGCAACCGGTGCGGGCCAGCTTCCGGCCCGCGCGGATCTTGTGGGAACAGACGGGACTTCCGTGGAAACTTTGGCGAGACCGCGTGGACGTCTTATTGAATCCCGGCTTCACCGCTCCGGTTCTATGCCCCTGCCCGCAGGTGACCGTCTTTCACGATTTGCAGCACAAGCGGCACCCGGAGTTTTTCCGCTGGTTCGACCTGCCGTTCTGGCGGTTGCTGCTGTGGCAAGCCGCGCGCAGCTCGGCGTTGCTTTTGGCGGATTCCGAAGCAACCCGGCAAGATCTGTTGCGGTACTACCATCTGGATGCCCAGAAAGTCCGCGTGGCCCCGCTCGGGGTTTCGGAGAGATTCTACGAGATCGGCCGGCGGCGGGCCGGCCGCGAAGCGGGACCGCCGTACATGCTTACTGTGTCCACCTTGCACCCGCACAAAAATCTCGACCGGCTGGTGCGGGCCTTTGCCGTTTTCCGGCGCAGCCATCCCGAGTACCAATTGGTGATCGCGGGGATGTTTGGCTTCTATACCGAGGCTTTGCGCCGGATCATCGCGGAGTCGGAGCTGGAGGGATGCGTGCGGCTGACGGGTTGGATGCCCCGAGAGGAGCTGGAGGAGCTGTACGTGGGAGCGCGCTTCTTTCTGCATCCGGCGCTGTTTGAGGGTTTTGGTTTGCCGGTGCTGGAGGCGCTGGCGGCGGGGATTCCCACGGCTTGCTCGGACATCGAACCGCTCGGGAGCATCGCCGGCCAGGCAGCGCTGCAGTTCGACCCCAACGATGAGAACGCCATCGCGCAGTCCATGCTCCGGCTGGCGGAAGACGAGGGCTTGCGGGCGGAGCTATCCGCGGCGGGACCGGCGCGGGCGCGCGAGTTTAGCTGGCGGCGGACGGCGGAGCTTACGCTCGATGCGCTGGAAGAGGCCGCG
Organism: Bryobacteraceae bacterium; assembly: GCA_023511855.1. Taxonomy (GTDB): domain Bacteria; phylum Acidobacteriota; class Terriglobia; order Bryobacterales; family Bryobacteraceae; genus JAIMAR01. The sequence goes on along the minus strand of JAIMAR010000014.1, from coordinate 10,785 downwards.
CGCCGCGGTGCGCGGTAGAGGCAACAGGACGGCAGTAGGACACCACCGGCGGGATGCCGCGGCCGCGGGCAGATGAGGCAGTCGAAGGCCGGAAGCCTGCGCTGCGGGGAAACAGCACAGTCAGCGCAACAGGTCTTCGAGCTGGAGCTTGGCGTCGGTTTTTGCGTCGCGGTACTTGACGATGACCGGCGTATACAGCGAGATCCCCCAGTCCTTGCCCGGCCCGCGCTGCACAAGGCGGGAGCCTGCCACCACCACCGCTTCTTCGGGAATGATGAGCGGTTGGTCATCGGTGGCGGTGTACACCTGGCCTCGCACCAGATCGTAGACCGGCGTGGAGCGGTTCAGAATCGTGCCTGTGCCGAGCACGGCGCGGCGCTTCACGACCGTGCCCTCGTAGACGCCGCAGTTGCCGCCGACCAGAACTTCGTCCTCGATGATGACGGGCAGCGCGCCGACCGGTTCCAGCACGCCGCCGATCTGAGCCGCGGCCGAGATGTGGCAATTACGGCCGATTTGGGCGCAACTTCCGACCAAGGCGTGGGAGTCGATCATCGTCCCTTCGCCGACGTAAGAGCCGGTGTTGATGAACATGGGCGGCATGCAGGTGACGCCGCGGCCTACGTAGCAGCCGTCGCGGATGCTGGAGCCGCCGGGCACGATGCGCACACCGCTGGCGGGAGTCAGGCGCTTCACCGGGTAGGTGGCCTTGTCGAAGAAGGGTTGCCGGCTGGAGTCCACGGACATGTCCACCAGAGCGCCCATCCGGAAGCCGAGCAGAATGCCTTTCTTCACCCAGCCGTTGACGCGCCAGCCGCTGGGCGAGGCGGGGTCGGGCTCGGCGGCGCGGATCAGCCCGGCGTTGAGCGCATCTTTGAACTGCTGGAAGAGCCGGAAGTGCTCTTCGGTGTACGTTTCCAGCTTGGCTTCGAAGAGCTGTTCGATTTCAGTTTGCAGCATGGACGGTGGCGAGCAACCCAAGATCCCTTAGAACCTTTTCGATTTTGGCCAGGCTGGTCGGAGACGGAGGAACCAGCGGCAGCCTCCAGACCGGATCGAGCAGCCCCATCAGGCCCATGGCGGCCTTCACCGGGATGGGGTTGGACTCGACGAAGTTCACTTCCATCAGCGGAAGATACTTGTGGTGGAGGCGGCGGGCGGCGGCGAAGTCGCCGGCCAGGCAGCCCTTGGCGATCTGGGTCATTTCGGCGGGGATTTCGTTGCCCGCCGTCGAGATCACGCCCTTGCCCCCGACGGACATCACGGGCACGGTCATCGCATCGTCGCCGGACAGCACGGTGAAGGTTTCGGGAACCTGGTTGAGGATGGCCGAGATCTGCGCCATATTGCCGGAGGCTTCCTTGACCGCGACGATGTTGTCGATCTCGGCCAGGCGCTTGAGGGTCGCCGGCTCGATGTTGCTGCTGGTGCGGCCCGGAACGTTGTAGACGATGATCGGCAGGCGCACAGCCGAAGCGATGGCCTTGTAGTGCTGGTAGATGCCCTCTTGAGAGGGCTTGTTGTAGTAAGGCGAAACGGACAACAGTCCGTGGACCCCCATGGCCTCCAGTTCGCGCGCCAGACGAATGATCTTGGCCGTATCATTGCCTCCCGCGCCGGCGACGACCGGGAGCTTGCCGGCAGCTTCTTCCAGAACAATCTCGACCACCCGCAGGTGCTCGTCGTGGGTCAGCACGGGGCTTTCGCCCGTCGTGCCGCAGGGCACCAGAAAATCGACGCCGGCCTCGATTTGCCGCCGCACCAGGCGGCGCAGCGTGTCCTCATCCAGCGAGAGATCCCGCCGGAAGGGCGTCACCAGCGCCGTGCCGCAACCTGTGAACATGTACCACCTCCCCGTCCCCTGGCTCCCGGCGGGCGTTACGCCGGTGAGTTCCCGAAGAGGACTTCGCTGAATTCAAAAAAACCCTTCTTGCCCACCACCCATTGTGCCGCTTTCAGCGCGCCGTGCGCGAAGCCCTCCCGGCTGCGAGCCGTGTGGCGGAGGGTGATGGTGTCGGCCGTCGAGTCGAAGCCGATTTCGTGCGTGCCCGGGTGAGCTCCGGCGCGGTTGGAGGCCGTGTTCACCGGGCGGGCCCAGCCGGCGCGCTGCATCTCGTCCACGAGTTTCAGCAACGTGCCCGAAGGCGCGTCCTTCTTGGCGGAGTGATGAATCTCCCAGCCCCAGGCGGCGTAGTCCGGGTGCGGCGCCAGCAGGCGCGCGGCTTCCGCGGCCAAACGGAAGAAGACGTTGACGCCGACCGAATAATTGGGGCTCCACACCAGCCCGACGCCGTGCCGCTCGACCGCAGCCCTCACCCGGTCCATGGCGGCCAGCCAGCCGGTGGTGCCCACGACCAGAGGCACGCCGAGGGCGGCGATCCGCTCCACGTTCTCCGCCACCGCGGAGGGGATGGAAAATTCGATGGCGACATCCACGCCCTGGAAATTCTGCCGGGTGATGCCCTCAAAGTTGGAGTTGTTGAACTCGTCCAGCTTCAGCGCCACCTCGAAGCCGTAGTCCGGGGCGAGCTGCTCGATCAGCCTGCCCATTTTCCCGTAGCCGACGATTGCCAGTTTCATCCTCTTCCTAGTCAAACACAGCCGGATCCAGTTCGCGGAAGAACTCTCCGTGCAACATCTCCACGGCCTGAGCCAGGTCTTCCTCGGCCACGACGAAGGTCAGGTTCAGGCGAGAAGCGCCCTGCGAAATCATGCGGATGTTGACGGGGCCGAGCGCGTGGAAGGCGCGGCCGGCAACGCCCGGCGTGAAGCGGATGTTTTCGCCCACAAGGCAGACGATCGCCTGGCCCCGCTCCACGTCGACCTCCGAGAACTGGCTCAGCTCCCCGCAAATCGTCTCCAGATGGGCGGTGTTGTCGATGGTGAGCGAGACGCTGACTTCGGAGGTGGAGACCACGTCGACGGGAGTCTGGTAGCGGTCGAAGACCTCGAAGATGCGGCGCAGAAAGCCGTGGGCCATGAGCATGCGCGTGGAGTGGATGTTGACCACCGTAATGTTTCGCTTGCAGGCGATGCTCTTGATGACGTTCGAACAAGGCACTGGGGTGCTCGTAATGCGAGTTCCGTCCACCTCGGGACGGCGCGAATTGAGGATGAGGACCGGGATGTCTCTTTCGATCGCGGGCAGAACGGTGGCGGGGTGGAGCACCTTGGCGCCGAAGTAGGCCAGCTCGGCGGCCTCGGCGAAGGAGATGCTCTTGACGCGGCGGCCGTGAGGGAAGATGGTGGGGTCGGCTGTCAGCATGCCGTCCACGTCGGTCCAGATCTGGATCTCCTCGGCGCCGATGCCCGCGCCCACGATCGAAGCGCTGAAATCGGAGCCGCCGCGGCCCAGGGTGGTGGTGACGCCCTTTTCGGTCGAGCCGATGAATCCGCCCATGACCACGACCTGCTTTTCCGCGAGCGGGCGGACGATCTGCTCCAGGCGGGCGTAGGTCTGCGGGTACAGCGGGGCGGCCTGGGTGTGGCGCTCATCGGTGAGGATCACCTGGCGGGAGTCGACATGAGCCGCGTCCATGCCGTAGTTGCGGAAGGCGAGCGCGGCCAGGGCGCTGGAAAGGCGCTCGCCGTAGCTGCTGATGGCGTCGATGGAACGGGGGGTTAGCTCGCCCAACACCGACAAGCCCTTGACCAGCTCCGACAGCTCCTGGAAATGTTCGTCCAGCAGGCGTTCAGCCTGAGGCCAGTCTTGTTCCCGGATCACGGGACGGGCCTCGCGCGCGTGATAGTCGCGCAGCTCGGCCAGCAGGCGCAAGGCATCCTCCCGCTGGCCGTTCACCGAGCTTTGGGCGATGGCCAAAAGCCGGTTGGTGGTCTTTCCCATGGCGGAAACCACCACTACCGGGCGGCGTTGTCGCCGCGTTTTGACGATCGAGGCCACTCGCTCGATGGCCTGGGCGGACTCCACCGAGGTTCCGCCGAATTTCATGACGATCACGGAGTCGCGCCTCCTCAGTCCAGCAGCCCTTCGCTCACCATGAGCTCGGCGTTGAGCACAGCGGCGCCGGCCGCGCCGCGGACGGTGTTGTGGCCCATGGCCACGAACTTATAGTCCAGTACCGGGCAACGGCGCAGGCGTCCGACGAAGACCGTCATGCCACGCTCGCGCTCGACGTCTTTGCGCGGCTGCGGGCGGTTGACCTGCGACATGTAAATGATGGGGTGGGGCGGAGCGCTGGGAAGCCGGCGCTCCTGCGGCACGCCGCTGAAGTTCTGAAAGGCGGCCAAGAGGTCGGTTTCGGAAGGCTTGGCGCTGAGCTCCACGGAGATGGTCTCGGTATGGCCGTCGACCACCGGCACTCGGTTACAATGCGCGCTGAGCTTGGCCGGGAGCGGCGTCACTTGAGCGCCGTCGAAAGAGCCCAGGATCTTCTGGGGTTCCTGCTGGACCTTCTCCTCCTCGCCGCCGATGTAAGGGATCACATTAGCCACGATGTCCATGGAAGGCACGCCGGGGTAGCCCGCGCCGGAGATGGCCTGCATGGAGGTCATCACAATCTTGGTGATGCCAAAAGGCTTCAGCGGGGCCAGGGCCATGGCCAGCACCGCCGTCGTGCAATTGGGGTTGGTGACGATCATGCCTTTCCAGCCGCGCTTGGCCTGCTGCAACGGGATCAGCTTCAGGTGGTCCGGATTGATCTCCGGGATGAGCAAGGGCACGTCGGGATCCATGCGGTGGTTCTTGGAGTTGGAGACGACGGCGTGGCCGGCCGAGGCGAAGGCCTGCTCGATCTCGGTGGCGACGCTGGCGTCCATGGCGGAGAAGACCAGCTTGGGCGCGTTGCCGGGCTTGGATTCTTGCACGACGAGGTCCGCCACATTGGCGGGGGTCTCGCCGCCAAGATGCCACTGGGCGGCGTCGCGGTACTTCTTTCCCGCGGAGCGGTCGCTGGCCCCAAGCCAGGTCAGCTCGAACCAGGGGTGGCCCTGCAAGAATTTGATGAAGCTCTGGCCCACCATGCCGGTGGCGCCCAGGATTCCGACTTCGATTTTGCGTTGCATAGTTCTCCTCTACCCGCCGGCCAGCAAACGCCGGGCCAGCGATTGATAAGTTTGCACCGCCTCCACCAGTTGCCGCTTCTCGACGTACTCCTCGGATGTGTGCGCGACATGAATGGAGCCGGGCCCCAACAAAAACGGTTCTCCCCATGCGCCGCCGAACTCCGGAATGTCGGTGGTGAAGGCGACGACCGTGGTGGGGAAGCCTTCGACGGCGCGCATCCGCAGCGGCGGGATGTGCAGCACTTCTCGGGCCGCGGCCCGGCCCTCACACGCCTTGCGCACTGCTTCCCGCAAGGGCGCGGCGTCAGACACAAGGCGGAACATGACTTCGGCGCCGGCCAGGTCCGGGATGACGTTCGGCGCGCGGCCACCGGAGATGGTTCCGATGTTTAGCGTGCCGGCTCCGAGCACCGGATCGCGGGGCAGGGGCAAGCGGCGCAGTTCTTGAAGAACGTCCAGTAACTTCTCGATGGCCGACTCGCCCAGCTCGGGGTAGGCCGAGTGGGCCATCTTTCCCGTGGCGGTGATCTCATAACGCAGCGCGCCTTTGCAGCCGAGGGCGAGGCGGTTTTCGGTGGGCTCGCCGTTGATCAGGAACTTCGAGCCGCGGCCTTGGCGGGCCGCCACCCGCGCTCCCGCGCTGTTTTTCTCCTCGCCGACCACAAACAGCAGCGCGATGCCGCGCACCCCGTCTGCGAGCAGGGCAGCGGCGGCGTGAATCATTGCCGCTGCGATGCCCTTGGCGTCGCAAGAGCCGCGCCCCCAGATACGGTTTTCGTCTTCGCGGGGAGGGATGTGGGGAGGGACGGTGTCAAAATGGGTGGAGAAGGTGAGGCGCGGCTCTCCCCACGCGGCTAGCACGTTGAAGCGCCCTGGTTCCACCTCCATGGGTTCCACCCGCCCGCCGAACCGCTCCGCAAGCGGCCTGAGGCACTCCAGCAGGTATTCGCCGGCGGCGCGCTCATTGCCGGTGATCGATTCGATGCCCACCAGCCGGCGCGTCAATTCAAACAGGTCCATGACCATATGACTTTCCTGTGGAGAGCCTGAGAAGGGAAAACCCGCGGAGGTGAGGCCGGCGTTTCGCTTCTCGATAGCGCTCCATCCGTTTCCAAAACGGATGACAGTGGGCAGGTCTTAACCTTACCCCCCAACTACCGGCGGCCACGGCCCCGCCCGGCAGTTTCGGCGGATTTACCGACTTCCGTCGAGCCCCTTTCGCCAGGATGTCCGGGACCGCCCGGAGCTGCGCATCCCGCTACTGATGGCTTCCGCGCCTCTATCAAGAGGAAGTTACAGGATAGCGGAGCGCGCCGGGCGGAGTCAAATTGCGCCGGGAGATGGATGTTTCGCCGGCATGCTCCCGAGCTACTCGCCGCAGGCGGGCCAGGCGCCCGGCTTCAACGGGACGCCCTGATCCAGGTAGTCCTCGATGGCTTTGAGGATCTCTTCGGCGGGCTGCTCGCCGTCCACCGTCTGCCCGCCGCCGAAGTAGGGGAAGCGGTTCACCAGTTCGCGCACGCGCGCCTCGGTCAAATCGGCGCCGGGATGAGCCTCCCTGCGCGTTTGCCAGCGCGCCACCGCGACAGGAGCGGAGACCCGGAACTCGACCAGGTATAGGGGAACGCCCGCGCGCTGCGCCGCCTGCTCGATGTCCCGGCGGTCGGAGGCGTGGCTATAGCAGGCGTTTACGATGACGCAGGCGCCGGCCCGAGCCGCCGCTTCAGCCGCCAAGTGCATGGCGCGATAGGCGACTTGCCGGTCCTGGCGCGTGTGGGCGGATTCGGGCAGGACCCGTACGCGCACCGCATCCATTTCCAGATGCAAGTAGCCTCGCCGCGCGGAGAGCATCTGCCCGAGCTGGGATTTGCCCGAACAGGGCGGTCCGCTGAAGACGACAATCATGGCTTTTCGGGGAGCACGGTCAGCGTCTGTGCCGCCTCGATCTTGGTGAATTGCGCCGGGAAGCTCCGTCCAGTCAAGTAGGCTTCCCACTGGTCTTTATAGTGCCGGGAGAGAACCTGGCCGGACTGCCCCACCGGCAGGTTCATTCGCGAGTTGTCAAAGTCCCCCAGATCGACCGCCATGCGCATAGAGGGGCCGATGGTGCGTTCCAGTCCGCCGACCTGATTCACGGTATCCGGCGAGCCGTTCATGCCGACCGGGCCGAGGTTGAAATAACGGCCAACGAGCGGCAAACGACCCACCACGGGGTTGGCGAGCGTCAGGGCGTTGAGCCGCCCGTAGTCCCAGCGGGATAGGTTATCGCCTTGCATCCGGCGGCCCTCGCGCAGCGCGCTGCGGAGGCTGCCCAGCAGGAACTCGTCGTAGTTTTCAAACCAGCCCGGCGGTCGGGTCCGCAGGAGTTGTTCCAGGACAGCCGGAGCGGCCAGGGTTCGATAGTGCAGCCCGTTGCTTGGCGAGGCCGCGTTGCCCAAGCCCGTGCGCAAGTGCCGGAACAGGAGGGTGGCGATCAGGGGGGCGGCCTGTCCGGTGCGCATCTGCCCGTCCCAGCCACGCAGCAGATCCACGGCCGGGCGGAGGTCTTGGTTGGGGCCGGGGTTCCGGTCGAAGGCCGCTACGGCCTGGCGGGCGACAAAGTGGGCCGGGGCCGAATAGACATCGGTCTGCACGGAAACCATCTGTTCCGCTCTCCAATCCGAACGCGCGCTCAGGCGGGCTTCCATCTGGCGCCGGCGGTGCAGAGTACTGAAGCTGCCGCTCACAGGATAGGGGAATCCTGCCGGAAAGTTGCACTCGTTGGCTGAGATGACCATTCCGCTGGATGGGTTCAACCGCGAGGGCAAGTCCTCAAACGGGATAAAGCCGTCCCACTCGGTTTGGCCCGAGGCGCCGTCGACGGGCACGCTGCCGTCCCAGTTGCGGCGGATGGGGAAGCGGCCTGCGGCCTGCTCGCCGATGTTGCCCTGTACGTCGGCGTAGACGAAGGTCAAGCCTGGGCCGCTGTGTTTTGTGAGAGCTGCGCGGAATTGCGCCCAGTCTTGGGCTTGATTGAGTTCGATCAGGGAAAAACGGTAATCGGAGATCTCGGCCGCCGCCCAGCGAAGAGCAAGAAAGCGCCCGCCCTCGGCGAAGACGACCGGGCCGTGGCGAGTGACCCACAGCACCACGGTCTCCGGAACCTGCCCCTTGATCCGGATGATTTCTCGTTCGGGAGTAGCCTGCTCCAGGCGGCCCTGGTAGAGGTATCTCCCGGAGATGGGGTCGAGCTTCTCGACGTACAAGTCTTGGACGTCGAAGCCCAGACTGGTCATCGACCAGGCGATGCGGCCATTATGGCCGGCCACAACGCCCGGCACGCCCGGCAGAGCAAAACCGGCCACGTTCAGCCCCGGTCCCCGTAAGTGGACCATGTACCAGAGGGAGGGCAGAGAGAACTCCAGGTGCATGTCGCCGGCCAGCAGGGGCCGGCCGCTTGCGGTGCGCGAGCCGGCCAAGGCCCAGGCGTTCGACCCGCCGGCGCGCTCGCCGGATGGGCAAGGCGGAAACAGCAGCGCCAGCTTGGCCGGATCCGCGCCGCGCGCGAAGCTCTCCTTGCGAAGCTCTGCGGGCCAGGAGCGATCCATGGTCTCCATCATCTGCACCAGAATCAGGAGCGAATCCAGCAACCCCCAGTGCTGCGGCTCGTAGCCGAGCAGGGTGAACTCCAGCGGCAGGCGGCCGCGGTGCTGTTGCAAGTAGAAGTTCACGCCGCGGGCGTAGGCCGCCAGTTGAGCGCGCTCGGCGGCGGGTAGCCCTGCCAGGTACTTTTCGGCGATGCGTCGAATTCGCATGCGGCGGGCCTGGCGGTCGGTCTCAAGCGCCGAGGGACCGGCGATCTCGGCCAGCTCGCCGGCAGCCATGCGCCGCAGGGCGTCCATCTGAAACATGCGGTCCTGTGCGGTCACATAGCCCTGGAGAAACAGGGCGTCTTCGAGATTCGCCGCCAGGATGTGCGGCACTCCCATGGCGTCGCGCCGGATGACGGCCTTGCCCGACAGGGGCGCCTCGATCGTCCCATTGGTTTGCGGCAGCGGCCTCCAGGCGTACCAGTAGGCCGCGGCCAGCAGGAGCAAGAGCGCCGCCGCGACAGCGAGGTTGAAATATCGTAGAATCCGACCGAGGGCCACCCCGCAATTCTAACCGATGCCGCGGGACGGGCTGCGCCGATGGAAGAGACTTACTACGGCTACCGGTTCCTGCTGCTGGTGCTGATCGTGGCCGCCAATGGTTTTTTTGCAGCTTCGGAAGTGGCGCTGGTATCGGTTCGGCCGTCGCGGCTGCGCCAACTTGCTGAGGAGGGCCGGGTGGGCGCGCAGGCCGCTCTGAACCTGCTGGCGAATCCCGAACGGCTGCTTTCGGTGGTGCAGGTCGGCGTCACGCTGGCCAGCCTGGGCTTGGGCTGGGCAGGCCAGGACAGCATTTATCGCTTTTTGATCAGCCAGTTTTCCGGGCTGCCGTGGGCGGCCGGCGAGCAGATCATTCACACGGCCAGCTTCGTTATTGGATTCCTGTTGATCAGTTTTGTGCACGTGGTGCTGGGCGAGGTGGTGCCCAAGAATCTGGCCTATGAAACCTCGGACCGGCTGGCGATGCTGGTGGCGCCGTTGCTGCTGGTGTTTTACCGGGCTGTGGAACCGTTTGTATATGTCATTGAACGGTCTTCCACCGCGGTGTCCCGATTGATCGGGCTCAAAGGGAAACATCCTGGCGGCCACTCGGCCGAGGAGCTGAAGTTGATTGTCAGCCTGGCGCGGCGCGAGGGAGAGCTGCTCACGTTCGAAGAGCAGGTGATTCACCGGGTGCTGGATCTGGAGGGAGTGTCCGTGCGCGAGATCATGGTGCCGCGCAACCAGATCGTTTCGGTCTCCTGTGAGGATCCGATCCCGGAGATCCTGCGCAAGATGCTGGAGCATCAGTATTCGCGCGTCCCGGTCTATGAGGGACAGCCGGAGCACATCGTTGGGATCCTTCATTATAAGGACCTGTTGAAACTCCACCAGGATTTGCAGGCAGCGCCTGCGCTCCGGCCGGCAGCCTCGCGGCTGCGCCTGCGGGCGCTGTTGCGCAAGCCGCCTGTGGTGCCTGAGACCAAACCCGTGAGCGAAATGATCGAGGAGTTCCGCCGCGCCCGCGTGCACATGGCCATCGTGGTGGACGAGTTTGGGACGGTTTCCGGCCTGGTGACTCTGGAAGACGTGCTGGAGCAGTTGTTCGGTGAGATTGAAGACGAACAGGACCTGGCGCGGCACGCGCCGTCCCCGCAAGCAGATATGCTTGAACTGGACGGCGCGACCTCGATCCGCGATCTTGAAACTCAATATGGAATTGAGTTGCCATCCAATGCGGGGTTTGAGACGCTGGCGGGATTCTTGCTCTACCGTCTAGGGTTCATTCCGAAGCCGGGGGACAGCGTGGCGTACGGGGGGCGGCGCTACACGGTGCTGGAGATGGACCGGAACCGGATCGCTTTGGTGCGGATCGAGCGAGTCGCGGGTTGAGGGCAGGGTAAGCGGGTGCGGGTGCAGACTGGCAGCTTGGGCCACGGGTAGGCAGGGTTGGGGTGTGGAATGGGTTTCACCTCTGCGGTTGGGTGGGGATTCTTGGTTGTCTTTGCTGGGTGCTTGGTTTCTCTGGGCTGTTTTTGCTGCTTTTTGACTCCTTGTTGAGCTGGTTGCTGTTATCAGTTGCCTCTTTGTTTTGTATAAATTGGGAGGCCTCCCCCGCCTGCTCACCCCCGGCGGCCGGCTTCAGGGACCGGAG
>JAIMAR010000137.1 GCA_023511855.1 Bryobacteraceae bacterium | reverse complement strand
GGGCTCCGGTCCCTGAAGCCGGCCGCCGGGGGTTAGCAGGCGGGGGAGGCCTCCCAACTTATACAAAACAAAGAGGCAACCGAAACCAACAACCAGCTCAGCAAGGAGTCAAAAAGCAGCAAAAGCAGCCCAGAAAACCCAACCAGCTAGGACCAACAACCGAAACTCAGCTGCTACTCCTACACTCTTCTCGCAAGCAGAGGCTTCGATCCTGTGTGTGCCCGCCAAGTGGCAACCACCGGACTGCCTTTCGCCCACTTCCTGCCAATCGCGCGGCACTCGTGTGTTTGCTCATGCGTGCTCCCAAAAGGTATTGGCAGACCGAGCCGTTACCCAATCGAAAATCCAAAGCGCCCCGGGGAGTGCCTGCAAGTGATCATGGAAGGGAGGAAACAACGGGATGGTGCTGGAGGAGGGGGTCGAACCCTCATGCCCAGTGAAGGGCGCGGGATTTTGAGTCCCGTGCGTCTGCCAGTTCCGCCACTCCAGCGAGTCTGCGCGCAAACAACTTGCCGCGACAGGCGCGTCCCCCATCCCAGTATAACAAGGCTCACAACACCAGCACGCGATGCTCCGGCGCGTTCAGCTCAATTTGTTCGTAGACCGCATCGGCGAGCCCCGGCCCGAACCAGGCCACAAGTGCCAGGAAGCTGTAGAACCTCTCCTGTAAGTGGCGGTGAGGCGCGGCCAGGTTCAGCAGGCGCTCGGTCTGCCGCGCGGCGCGGACGTTGCGCCGGAAGGCCTCCGCTGAAACCTTCCGCTCCATCTTCCAAAGTTGATAGAGCATCTTCCGCCGGCTGGTGTCGAGCGCGGCCGCAAGCGTCGAGTCAAAGTTGGCTACCGCCAGCCGAAGGCGCTGAAGGCTGCCCTCCACCTCTTCCCGGGTCCGGCTAAGACGCTGCTGCAACTCGGCCGGAACTAGGGCGGCGGCGATGCGCTCGTGAACGTGCTGCTCGCCGGCGCACAGATCCCGCAACGTCAGGCCATAATGCTCCGCCACGCGTGCGCTGCCCTCGTCGAGCACGGTGAAGCCCGCCCGAGGGACCACCACCGGCATCCGGCCCAACAGCTCCCCGTACAAGACTTGGGACTGGGCCAAATACGCCACCTCGGCGGGTCCGACCACCATCGCCGCCGCAGGAAGCAGGTAGTCTTGCAAGACCGGCCGCAGCAGTGCGTTGGGAGAAAGATCCTCGGCCCGCCCGGCCAGCTCTTCGGGACTGAATAACCGGCCGTTGACTTGAAACCCACCGGCCGCGACGCGCAGCGGCAGGCGCTGCTGTCCGTCCAACAAGAAGAATAACGAACTGTCCCGGTCGACACGCACCTGGGCGTGATAGCCGGCCTCTTCCAGCTCCCGGCCGCGTTCCAGCACCCGCTCCACCAGTTCGGGCGCGCGCGCAATCGCCGAGGCCAGGAAGGGCGCGGCGAGCCTTCGAACACCCCGGTCCAGCGGATCAAGATAGAGCAGGCTGCTGTCCGGCAGCAAGCGGTCCATGAGGCTCCGGAAGCCGGAGGCGAAGGACGCCGCTCCGCGATAGGCGCCGGCGGCAAGAGCTATCGCCAGATCCGCGTACGGCAACCCTGCCAGAGCCCGGCCCAGCTCTTCGATCACCCGGCCCTCCACGGGCAGCGGTCCGACTGGGCTGCGGGCGCCCGTAGGCGGAGCCTGGGCGATGCGGACCGGCTGAGAGGCGGCGTCCAGCACCCAGCACTGGCCGGCTTCCTCAAAATCGTGATCCTCGCTGGCGAGCCAGAAGATGGGAACGGCGGCGAGCCCTTGTTCGCTCAGCGTTCGGGCCAGCTTGACCGCGGTGAGAGCTTTGTAGACGGAGTAAGCCGGTCCCGTAAACAGGCCTACCTGCTGCCCCGTCACCACGGCCAAGGTCCCGGGCCGGGCCAGACGTTCCAACGAAGGATGGCCGGGATTCTGAGAAGCCAGCGCCTCAACCAGCGCCGCGCGTCGCGCCTCCGGAGATTCGATTTCGGACGCCGCCTGCCGGTACGCGTCCGGTTCGAGAAAGCTGCGGCCGTAGAAGCAGATGGTCTTCGAGGGTTGGTACAAGTAGTCGGCAAACAGGGACGTGGCGCCGGGCAACTCCTGCCAGGCAATCGCGCTTGATCTCATCCGCGAATTCAAGCTTACCAGATGCCGAAAGTTCATCGGCCCAGGCGGCATTTGATACCTTGGGATTGGTTCATGGCCGGCGTCTATCTCTCCTATCCCTTTTGCGCGCAGAAGTGCAGCTATTGCAACTTCGCCTCGGGAGTGTACCCCGGGAACTTGGCCCAGAGATATCTGGCGGCCTTGCGCAGGGAGGTCGAATCGCACCGCTGGGAGTTGACGCCCGAAACCGTCTACTTAGGCGGAGGCACGCCGGGCGGCCTGCAAGACGGGGAACTGGCATCGCTGTTGGAGCTGATTCCAGGCAAGCCGTGGCGTGAGGCCACCATCGAAGCCGCGCCCGGCAGCATCACCGGGCAGAAGGTGCGCGCCTGGCGGCAGGCTGGCATCAACCGCGTGAGCCTAGGCGTGCAATCTTTCGTGGCCGAGGAGCTCCGCCAGACGGGCAGAAAGCACGACGCAGAGACAGTTGCCCGCGAAGTCGCCCTGCTTCGCAGCAACGGAATCGAAAACATCAACGTCGACCTGATCGCCGGGCTGCCGCGGCAGACGGCAGAAAGCTGGCGGGCTTCGCTCGAGTGGATCGAAAGGCTGGAAGTCCCGCACGTCTCCGTCTACATGCTGGAGGTGGATGAGGACAGCCGCCTCGGGAAAGAGATCCTCCACGGCGGGCAGCGCTACGGCGCGCCGCAAGCGCCCTCCGATGAGCAAACGGCGGAATTGTACGAGATCGCCGTCGAGGAGCTGACCCGGATGGGATTGCCGAGATACGAGATCTCGAACTTCGCGCGGCCGGGTTGGGAGTCCGTCCACAACTTGAAGTACTGGCGGCTGGAGCCCTATGCCGGCTTCGGCGCGGACGCGCACTCCTTCGACGGAACCACCAGGCGCCAGAACGCTGAGACTGCGCCGGAGTACGTCGAGCTTATGGAGCGGCAGGGGACGGCGTGTGTCGGCCAAAGACCGGCTCGCCTGCACGAGGAGCGCTTCTTCGTCGGGCTGCGGCTGAGCGAAGGAGTCTTGCTGCAAGAGGGCGAGGCGGAACGGCTGGCCGCAAGGCTGCGCCGGTTTTTCGATCAGGAACTGATCGAGCTCCGATACGGCCGCCTGCGGCTGACCCCGCGGGGCGTTATGCTGTCCAACGAGGTCTTTCAGGAGTTTTTGGAGGATGAGTCATACGGAATGGATTGATCTTCGAAGTGACACGGTCACCAAACCCACGCCGGCGATGCGCCGGGCCATGGCGGAGGCTGAGGTCGGCGACGACGTCTACGGTGAGGATCCCACGGTGAACCTCCTGGAGCGCCGCGCGGCCGAGATCCTGGGCAAGGAGGCGGCGCTGTTTGTCCCCACCGGAACAATGGGCAACACCATCGCCGTCAAGCTGAACACCCGGCACGGACAGGAAGTGATCTGCGAGGCTCGCTCGCACGTTTACAACTATGAGCTGTCCATGCTGGCCTGGTTCTCCGGGTGCCTGGCGCGTCCCGTCCCCTCGGACGACGGCGTGCTGCGCTGGGAGGATATTCAAAAAGAGGTCCGGCCGCTGTCGCCCTACCGCGCCGACACCGGCCTGATCGTGATCGAGAACACGCACAACATGGCCGGCGGCACGGTGACCCCGATTGAGACGATGCGAGACGTCTGCCGCCGTGCGCACGAGATAGGGTTGCGCGTGCATCTGGATGGCGCCCGAATCTTCAACGCCGCCGTGCACCTCAACTGCGATGTGCGGGAGCTGGTGGCGGACGCCGACACGGTGATGTTCTGCCTCTCGAAAGGGCTCTGCGCCCCGGTGGGATCGCTCGTGGCCGGCACGGCGGAGGCGATGGCGCGCGCACGTCTCTACCGCAAGCGGCTCGGCGGCGGCATGCGGCAGGCGGGCGTGTTGGCGGCCGCCGGGTTGATTGCGCTCAACGAGATGCCGCAGCGGCTCGCCGAAGATCACGGCAACGCGCGTTTCCTGGCGGAGCACTTGTGCCGCATCCCTGGCATCCGGATCCCGCACCGGGTCGAAACCAACATCGTCATCTTCGACGTGACGGGGACCGGGCTGGCGGCGGCGGAGTTCAGCCAGCGGCTGAAAGCCAAGGGCGTGCTGTGCAACCCGGTGGACGGCGTCTCGCTGCGGTTGCTGACTCACCATGACGTGAACCGGCAGGATTGTGAACGGGCCGCAGAGGCCTTCGAGGCGGTGGCCCGGCGGGTATAAGCGATGCATGTTCCGCGGATTGTTGTGCTCGTGGGGCTGCCGGGCTCCGGCAAGTCCACCTACTTGCAGAAACTGGGGGTCAAAGGACTGTCCTCGGACGCGGTGCGGGGGCTGTTGGCCGACGACGAGACGGACCAAAGCATCCACCGGGAAGTGTTTGCGACGCTGCGCTACCTGCTGCGGCGGCGGCTGGCTCTGGGGCGGCCTGTAACTTACATGGACGCCACCCATCTGACGCCTCGCGAGCGGCGCGCCTACATCAAGATGGGACAACTCTACGGCTGCGATGTAGAGGCGATCTTCTTTGACGTGCCCCTGGAGGTGTGCCGTCAGCGCAACCAGAGCCGCAGCCGGGTCGTGCCCGAGGAAGCCATGGAGAAGATGGCGGCGAAGCTCGTGCCCCCCACGGTCGAGGAGGGCTTTTCATCGGTCACGGTGATCCGGGATTGAGCTCCGCCGATCCCACCGGCTCAAAACCAGCGCCCAACCAGTGATAGGAATCACTCCGGCAACAGCGGTCAGGATGGCCACGGTTTTGGCGCTGATCCCTTGGTCGATCACCGAACCTGCCGTATAAGAGACGGCGGACATGGCGATCACCATGAAGGCATAGTCCGCGGAGAAGACGCGGCCGCGGAACCGGTCGTCGGTCTGTTGTTGGAGTAGCGTGGTGGAAAACACCCAGGCCGTTGAGCCACCGGCGTGGGAAACAATCACCGCAGCCATCGCCGGCCAGATCGACGGGGACCATCCGAGCAAGAGGTAGCCAGCGGCGTTCGCTAGGAACCCGTACAAGATGCCGCGGCGCAGCCTGCCGGCCTGGTCTCCCGCCCAAAAGCTGCTGATGATCGGCCCCAGCAAGGCGCCGACGCCGCGGGCGCCCATTAAGAGGCTCATGCCCAGCATGCCCGCCCGCTGCGGATCCAGAGAACCTGCGGGCAACGGGAAATAGCGCTCGCCCAGCACCGGCAGGATGACCCAGCTCGTCCCCACAAGACCCAGGCCGCTTTTGACCAGCATGGTGGCCAGCATCCTCCAGTCGCGAGCCACGTAGCGGACGCCTTCCGCCAGAGGCCGGAAGTCCGTCAGATCCCGGAAGCGGAGCGGGGCCACCGAGCGGAGATGCGGCTCCTCAAAACGCATCGAACGGACCAGCCCAGCCGACACCAGAAACGAAGCCGCATTCACCAGAAAGACCGTGTTGCGGCCGAAGGCCACCGCCACGGCGCCTCCCACGGCCGAGCCGATCGCCAGCGTCACAGACCAGGTTGTGGAGGAAAGGGCGTTGGCGACCAGCAGATTGCGGCCCGAGGTGATGTTCGGAATGACCGAGTTCCGCGCCGGCTCGAAGAAGGCCCACATCATGGTCTCGAGAAGAAGCAGCACGTAGACCAGGCTCACCCAGTGGCGGGCCAGCACCGCCATCATCAGCAGCACGATCACCGCCCGCGCCAGATCCGCGGCGATCATGATCCGCTTGCGGCTCATACGGTCATTGAGCACGCCCGCGGCGGGGGCCGCCAGGCATTGGGGGAGTTCCTGCAACACCACGGCCAGGGCGATGGCCGCAGCGCTGCCCGTGACTTCAAGCAGCAGCGAGTAAATGGCGATCGCGTAGAGCCAGTCGCCCAGCTCGCTGATAATCTGGGCCGCCCACAGCAGCCTGAAGTTTCGGTTCTCCCGGACCAGCCGCCAGTAGGCCGAAAGGCTGATCGGACGCTGGTCCATGTCAGTCGGCTACGTAAAGCCCCATGCGGCGTTTAACCAGCTCCACGGTGGAATCGGCAATCGGACGCACGCGGGCGGCGGCCTCCCGGAGGACTCCATCCAGGTAGCCAGGTTCGGAGATAATCTGGCGGTAGCGCGCCTGAAGCGGCTCCAGGTGCGTGATCACCATCTCAGCGACTTGCTTTTTGAGCTCGCCGTACCGCATGCCGGAGAAGTGCGCGCGCATCTGGTCATCGCTCCACTCGCTGAAGGCCTGAAAGATATTCAGCAGGTTTTGGACGCCCGGCCCGAGCGCGTCGAAATCGACGGCGGGGTTGGAATCGGTCGTGGCCCGCATGATCTTCCTGCGGACGGCCTCGGGCGGATCGAGCAGCGCCACGGCGTGCCCGGAGCCCGGCTCGGACTTGCTCATCTTCTTGAGAGGATCGTCGAGCCCCATAATCCGGGCGCCTACGGCCGGAAGCTTAGTTTCGGGCACGACGAAGGTCTCCCCGTACAGCGAATTGAAGCGCTGGGCGATGTCGCGCGTGAGCTCCACGTGCTGGGTCTGATCGTCGCCTACGGGCACGATGGCCGCCTGATAAAGCAGAATATCGGCCGCCATCAGCACGGGGTACTGAAACAGGCCGTCGCCGACCGTCTCTTGCTTCTCCGCCTTGGCCTTGAACTGCGTCATGCGGCTCAACCAGCCCATGGGCGTGACGCAGGTCAGCATCCAGGCCAGCTCCGCGTGGGCCGAGATGCTCGACTGCACGATCACGCTCGAAACCTGCGGGTCGATACCGCTCGCCAAAAACAGCGCCGCTGTGTCGCGGATCTTTTGAAGCAGCTCCTTGGGATCCTGGTAGACGGTGATGGCGTGCAGGTCCACGATGCAATAGATGCACTCGTAGTCGTGCTGCAAGCGCGTCCAGGTCTTCAGCGCCCCCAGATAGTTGCCAATGTGCAAGTTGCCGGAAGGCTGGACTCCCGAAAAGACTCGTGGTCTCATGCTAGAAGGGGTGAAAATCCTATCCTACGCGATGCCGGTCTCTGAAACAAACAGGCCCGAAACTGAGCCGCGCGAGCTGACGGTCGAGAAGTGGGTGTACGGCGGCCGGGGGCTGGGGCGTTTGGGCGGGGAGGTGGTGCTAGCGCCCTTCGTGCTGCCGGGCGAGCGGGTGCGGGTGCGGATCGAACGCCGCCGCTCAGGGATGGCCGAAGCGGCGCTGGAGGAAGTGGTGGCTCCCTCGGAGGCCCGAGTCGAGCCGCCGTGCCCGTATTTTGGGCGCTGCGGCGGATGTCAATATCAGCACGCCTCTTATGAGGCGCAGCTCGAATACAAGGCGGCGATCCTGAGGGAGACGCTCCAGCGAGTTGGCAAGCTGGCGGCTCCGGAGGAGATCCGCGTAGCAGCCGCCGAACCTTACGCATACCGCAACCGGGCGCAGTTTCACATTCAGGGTGGGCGGATCGGCTACCGGGAGGCCGGCTCCAACCGGCTGTGCCCAATCGAGCAGTGCCCGATTTGCTCGCCTCGAATCAACGCCGCACTCGGAGAGCTGCTTTCGATGACCCGCGATCCGCAATTCCCCGCCTTTGTGCGGACCATAGAGCTGTTCACGAACGAAGCGGAAGTACAGGTGAACATTCTCTCCACCGAACGGCCCGTGGCCCGCCGCTTTTTCGACTGGTGCAAAGAGAAGTTTCCGGGAGCGGACGCCGCGAGCCTGGACTACGAGGCTTGCGGCGAGCGGTTCCGGGTGAGCCGCCATTCGTTCTTCCAAGTAAACCGCTTCCTGCTGGACCGTCTGGTCGAGACGGCGCTGGAAGGGGCGGCAGGGGAAGAGGCTTGGGATCTTTACGCGGGCGTCGGGCTGTTTTCCCTGCCCCTGGCTAGGCGGTTCGCCGAGGTGACGGCGGTCGAAAGCGGCGCCGAGGCGGCGCGGGATTTGGAGTTCAATGCACAGCGGGCGGGCTTGTCCATCCGGGTGCAGCGGGCGGCGGTGGAGAGCTTTCTGGCAAGCTCGATGCGCGCCCCGGATTTCGTCCTGGCCGACCCACCGCGGGCGGGGCTGGGACCGGCGGCGGTCCGCCATCTGGTGCGGTTGCATCCGCCGGTGCTGGCAGTGGTGTCCTGCGATCCGGCCACGCTGGCGCGGGACTTGGCCGGCCTCGCCGCCGGCGGCTACCGGCTGGAGTCGCTGGCGCTGGTGGACCTGTTTCCGCAGACCTTTCACCTGGAATCCGTCGCGCGACTAACATGGGCCGTCTAGCGCGCCTACGGTGCCGGCCGGGCTGGTTGCGGGGCGCTCCGGGCGGTTGCTAGAATCGAATTTCCCACTTCCGAGAGAGGAACCCAATTCATGGCAAGAGTTTGCGAGATCTGCGGCCGCGGGCCCCAGTTCGGGCACCGGATCAGCCATGCCCATAACCTGACCAAGCGGCGCTGGAACGTGAATCTGCAAACCGTGCGGGCCGTGGTCAACGGCGCGGCTAAGCGGATGCGCGTGTGCACGAGCTGCATTAAAAGCGGCAAGGTTCAGAAGGCCGTCCGCTAGGGCGGCGCCGGAAAGCACGCCATGCGATTCGTCACATATCGCGGCGCGGACGGCAAGGCCGCCGCCGGATTGGTGCGCGAGGGCCGAGTTTTGAGCCTGGAGCCGGTCGGTTTCCCCGATCTGCTGACGTTGATCCGCGGGGGCGAGGAAGCTCTGGCGGCCGCGCGCCGCTGGCTGGAAAGAGCGCCGGAAAGCGCGCTTACCCCCTTGGCGGAGGTCCAGTTGCTCGCGCCCATCCCTAGGCCCCCCAAGATCATCTGCATCGGACTCAACTACCGGGATCACGCCGCCGAGACCGTAAAGACGGTGGAGAAGATCCCGACCGTTTTCGCCAAGTTCCCCACCGCCGTCATCGGACCGGGCGCCAACATTGTCCTGCCGAAGGCATCCACCAAGCCGGACTACGAGGCGGAGCTGGCCTTCGTCCTCGGAACCGGCGGGCGCTACATCCAGGCTTCCGAGTGGCGCCGGCACGTTTTCGGCTACACCGCCTTCAACGACGTCAGCGCGCGGGATTTCCAAATGGCCACCACCCAGTGGATGATCGGCAAGACGTTCGACACCTTCGCGCCCATGGGCCCCTGGATCGTCACCGCAGATGAGATCCCGGATCCGCATGCCCTGGATATCTCGCTGACGCTGAACGGCGCGGTGATGCAGAGATCGAACACGAGCAACCTGATTTTCCGGATCCCGGACCTGATCGAGTTCCTTTCGAGCGTCTTCACCCTGGAGCCGGGGGATGTCGTGGCCACCGGCACGCCATCGGGCGTCGGTGTCGCCCGGAAGCCGCCGGTGTTTCTCAAGCCGGGCGACCAGGTCACGGTCCGGATCGCCGGCGTCGGTGAGCTCTCCAATCCTGTCGCCGCCGAATCCGGCTGAGTGGGCCGGTTCTTTCATATGCCTCGCAAGCCGCAAAGCACATGGGCTGTCGTGGGGCGTTATAGCTCGCTCGCATTCCTGTTGCCGGCATCGACCTTCGCCGGCTATGCCGTGGGCCGCCTGCTGGACCGGTGGCTGGGCACGAGCTTTCTCACGGTGGTCTGCCTCCTGCTCGGCATCGCCGCCGGTTTCGTCGAGCTTTTTCGCCAGGTCCTAAAGAATGACGGCCAAAACCACCGATGAAGTATTTTTCGACCGGGCTGTGGGCCGGATGAAGACCGCGATGGCTTGGCTCGGAGTGGCGGGCGCGGGCGTGGCGTGGTGGATGGAAGGCTGGAGCTGGGGATTGGGCTTCCTGGCGGGAGCGGCCGCCTCACTAGCCAACTTTCACTGGCTGCACCGGTTGACGGCTTCGTTAGGCACAGAGATGACCGGGCCGAGGAGGCGGATGGTGGCGTATTTCGCCCTGCGCTATCTGCTGTTGGGCGCAGCCGGCTATGTTATAGTGAGGTTTTTCGGGCTGAACCTGACGGCCGGTCTATTGGGCCTGCTTGTGGCCGGGGCAGCCGTCCTCCTCGAGATTTTCTACGAGTTGTTCTATGCAAGAGCATGAGCTGTGGGTTACCGCAATCCTGAACAAGTACCTGGCCGGGTTCGCCAATAGCGTTCTGTCGCTGGTGGGCCTGCATGCCGAACATGCCGACAAGCCCTGGTCGAACTTCATCGCATTGCAGATCCTGGTGGCGCTGCTGATTGTGGTCGGCTTTGCGCTGCTCAAGCCCAGGCTCTCCGCGGAGCGGCCGGGAGCGGTGCAGCAGTTGTTCGAAATTGTCTATAACTTCCTGCGGGCGCAGTCCGAGGATGTGGTGGGCCACGGCGGCCGAAAGTATCTTCACTTTTTCGCCACGATCTTTTTCTTCATTCTTTTCTGCAACCTGATCGGCCTGATCCCCTCGCTGGAATCGCCGACCATGTTTACGCCGGTTCCACTAGGCTGCGCGCTTCTGGCGTTCCTGTACTACAACACCATGGGGATCCGCGAGCAGGGCGTTCTGAACTACATGAAGCATTTCGCCGGGCCGATGTGGCTGCTGGCCCCTCTGATGATCCCGATTGAGATCTTCAGCCACCTGGGCCGACTGCTGTCGCTCACCGCCCGTCTTTACGCCAACATGTTCGCCGGCGAGCAGGTGACGCTGGTCTTTCTGGCGCTGTTTCCGGTGGCGGTGCCGGCGGTCTTCATGGGGC
>JAIMAR010000136.1 GCA_023511855.1 Bryobacteraceae bacterium | reverse complement strand
CGCGCCAACCTGGCCATCCCAGCGGCGCGTTGATCCGAATGCAGGCGGCGGCGGTGGAGGCCAAAGGCGGGGGTGGGGAGGAAGCCGGGCGGCTGTTCGCCGAGGCGGCGCGGGAGGCGGAACGAGCGGGCCAGCCCGAGGTGGAGGCGCTGGCGTGGGACCAGTGGGGCTACGAGCTCTTGGAGGCGGGCAAGGGCGAGGCCGCCGAGACGGCGCTTCTGGAGGCCTTCCGGATCCGGATTTTGCGGCGGTCGCCGGCTGTGGCCAGTTCGTATTACACACTGGGGCTGCTGCGGCTGGCGCAGGGCCGGGCGCTGGAAGCGTGTCATCTATTAGACCGGGCTCTGGAAGGCATGCCCAATTCCGGACTGGCGCTGCCGCTTTGGCGGGTCCATTTTGAGCGCGCCCGGGCGCGGCGGGCGGCGGGAAGGCTGGCAGAAGCACAGCAGGATTACGAGCGGGCGTTGGAGCTGCTGGGGCGGCTGCGTCTGGAGGTGCTGCCAGCCGAGTCGTTCTGGAACGCTTCGAGCGTGGAGCAGCACCGGGTGTACAGCGAATACATCCGGAACAGCGTGGAATTATACCGCCAGACCAAGCAAGGACAACTGTTGGCGGAGGCCGTGCGTGCCCAGGCGGAAGCTCAGGCGGCGGGGTTACGCGCCTTGTTGAACGCGCCGGACCAGTGGCGGGAACGGCTGCCGGAGGAATACTGGAAGCTGCTGGCCGAATTGCGCGGCATGGAGATGGAATCGGGGGAAGGGGACTCCCTGGCTCGCAGCGCCAAGCTTGAGGCACTGCAATTTCGTCTCACTGAGATGGAGCTGGAGGCGGGGCTGGAGGTCGATCGGACTCGGTTGGAGACAGGTTCCGCGGCGGGTTTCGTGCAGCGGCTTCAGGAGCGCTTAGGGCCCGAGGCGGCACTAATCATGTTTCACCTGGACGAACCGGAGTCTTACCGGTGGTCGGTGACTCGTTCGGGGTTTGATTTTCGGGCGCTGACCGGCGCCGAGGAGGTCTTGCGGGCGGCGGAGCGCTTCCGCAAGGCGGTGGAGAGCGGATCTCCGGAAAGCCGGCGATTGGGGGAGCGGTTATACCAGTTGCTGTTTGCGTCGTTGCCGCAAGACGTACTGGACAAGCGCAAATGGGTGCTGAATGTGGAAGGCGGACTGTATCTGGTTCCGCTGAGCGCACTCGTCACAGGGTACACGGATGGGAGGCCGGTGTATTTGGTCGAGGCCCGGTCACTGGAGCTGACGCCCACTGCGCTGATGCTGCTGGAGGGGCCGGGCGGCGGAGGCGATGGAGGATTTGTGGCTCTGGCTGACGCGGTGTATAACCGCGCGGATCCGCGCTGGCAGCACCGAGGCCCGGGCATGTTGCTGGCCGAAGCACTGCCGTGGCTGGGACGCATTGTTGCAGCGGGCGCGCCGCAGCGGGAGCTGGCGAGGCTGGCGGCGAGCGAACGTGAAGCAGTGAACTGTGCGCGGGCATGGGATCCAGTGGGCGGACGCACGGTCATTTTGCGAGGGAGGGAGGCGACGGCAGCCAACCTGCGCGCAGCGCTGGCCCGGCAGCCGCAGGTGGTGCATCTGGCGGCGCACTTTGTGCCCTCGACCGCTGTGCCGGGACAGATGCTGCTGGCGCTGAGTCTAGGGCCGACAGGGAGGCTGGAGTTGGTGGGGCCGGTCGAGATTTCGCGCTGGCGGTATAAGTTGGGGACCGTGGTGCTGAGCGGCTGTAGCTCGGCGTCGGGGCCGGTGTTGCCGGCCGAGGGGCTGATGGGGATGACGCGGGCTTGGCTGGCCGCCGGGGCGCAATCGGTGGTCGCCAGCCTTTGGCCGGTGGACGACGACAGCGGAGAGTTCTTTTCTGCTTTCTACCGGCATCTGGCGCGGGAGCCGGTCCAAAAGCAAAGCGGAGCGGCGGAAGCCTTACGCCGGGCGCAGTTGGAGATGATTCGTTCCGACACTTGGCGGAGCCGGCCGGAATACTGGGCTGCTTATCTGCTGGCGGGAAAGGAGGGAGCGGAGTAACACGATGAGCCCTGAAAAGAACCAGAACCAGCACGCTGCGGCTACGACCCGGCAAGGCACTTGGGGCCCGGAGGATTGGGCGGCGCTCGTGGAACGGATCCGGCGGGGCGACCCGGAGAGCATGGAAGAGCTCTATCAGCGTTGTTCGCCCGGCATCCGGCTGGTGCTTCAGCGCCGTCTGGGAGGCCAGGAGCTGGAGGACCGGGTTCAGGAGACGTTTTTGATTGTGCTGCAAGCGATCCGGCGGGGAGAGGTGCGCGAGCCGTCCCGAGTGTTGGGTTTCATTTGGACGGTGGTCCGGCGTCAGGTGGCGGCCCATATCGATTCCGCGGTGCACAGCCGGAGGGATTTAGCGCCGATCAAGGACGGGACCGCCATCTATGATCCAAATGAGAGTCCCGAGGAAAGGCTGCTGAGTCAGCAACGGCGGCAGATCATGTACAAGGCTCTTCAAAAAGTGTCGCGGCGAGACCGGGAGATTTTGATCCGCTATTACCTGCTAGAACAGACGCAAGAAGAAATCTGTTCCGAAATGAATCTGACAGAAACCCAGTTCCGCTTGTTGAAATCGAGGGCCAAGGCCCGGTTCGGGGAGTTGGGGCGACGGGTGATGAGGCAGCGTCCTTTACCCGCAGTTTTTCTGAGAAGAGCCGCGGGCTCAACGCACTAAGCTAAAGAAGGGTGCTAGCATAGCGGCGAGGCCGCTGCCCTGCCAGCGCCGGGAAGGCCGGCAAGATGCCGCAGGATTGGGAACACATCTCCGAGGAAAGGCTGGAACAATACTCGCTGGGGATCCTGCCCGAGGACGATGAGCGAGGGGTAGAGGAGCACTTACTCATCTGCCCGGACTGCCAGCGGCGGTTGACGGAAACCGATCAATACGTGCAAGCGCTGCGGGAAGCGGCGGCTGAATACCGGCGGCGGCACCCGCGCAGGGAACCGAAGCGCGCGCCGATCCGGGTTTGGCCGCATCAACGGCCCAGAATGATCTGGGTGCTGGGGACGGCCTGTCTGCTGTGGTTTCTGGTGTGGAAGTTTGGATTCACGGGGAGTGGCGGAGGGCATGCGGTTGCGCCGGTTGCGGTTCAATTGCAGGCGTTGCGGAATGCCGACGCGGCGGATGCCGCCGCCCATGCCCCGTTGCGTTTGATCGCGGACCTGAGCGGATTGCCGGAGCGCTCCTCCTGGCAGATCGACGTTGTGGAGGCAGCCGGGCGGGCCGTGGGCTCGTTCGAGGGCCGGCCGGAGGGGGGCCGTTTGGAGGTTGAGATCGGGCAGGGGTTGCCCGCAGGACAGTACTGGGTTCGGGTGCGTGAGCCGGGCGCGGGCGACCAAGTGTACCGTGAGTTCGGGCTGCGCGTGCGGTGAGAACAACGCCGGATCAGGGCGGGGGGCCGGAGATCGCCCGAAATCCGCCATCCTCTTAATTCCTCCACAAGGCCGCATCCCTTCCATTCGACGCACACAGGCCGGCTGGCCGAGGCGCGGCATTCGTTGTGTCCCTCTGCATGGTAATCTCGTTGCTTGACGAGAAGGAACCACGGTCAGAGGCGCGGAGTGGAGCAGGGCGGATGAGGCGTTTGTTTGAGGATCTACTGCGGACGCACTGGCAGCAACTGCTGGGGCCGGCGATTGTCGTTCTGGTCACGCTGGGCGTGGGCTGGTTGTTGAAGCGCTTTTTGCTCCGGGCTTTGGCGCGCCGGGCGGCGGTCACCAAGACCCAACTGGACGACATCCTGGTCCGGTCCCTGAGCGGCCCGTTCATGATCTGGATGTTGATCTTGGGCGTGCATCTGGGCGTGCAATCCTCGCAACTTCCGGCTTCGGTGTTGCACATCTCCGCCCGAGTCTTGTTGATCCTCTGGGTGATTTCGCTCACGGTGGCCTCAGCCCGGCTGACAGGGGACCTAGTGCGGCATTATGGGCACCAGTTCCAGAGCGCGGTTCCGGTGACCAGCCTCACCGAGAACCTGGCCCGGTTGCTGGTGGCCGGCATCGGGATCCTGATTCTCCTGAATGCCCTGGGCGTGGCGATCACTCCGATTCTGGCGGGTTTGGGAGTGGGCGGGTTAGCCGTGGCCCTCGCTCTTCAGAACACGCTATCTAACTTGTTCGCGGGTTTCTATGTCAGCGTGGCCGGGCAGATCCGGGTGGGAGACTACATCCGGCTGGAGGGGGGACAAGAGGGCTTTGTCACGGACATCACCTGGCGCAGCACGACCATCCGCGCCTTGCAGAATAATCTGATCATCATTCCCAACTCCAAGCTCGCCGAGGCCGTGGTAACGAACTACTCGTTGCCGGAGGAGCGAATGGCGCTGCCGATTCCGGTGGGGGTCAGCTACGAATCGGATCCGGACAAGGTGGAAAGGATCCTTTTGGAAGAGGCCGAAAGGGCGGCGCGGGAAGTCCCGGGGATGCTGGCGGAGCCTGCCCCGTTGGTGCGTTTCAATCCGGGCTTTGGAGAATCTTCGCTGAACTTCACGCTGATCTGCCATGTGGCTGCATTCACCGATCAATACTTGGTGCAGCACGAGCTGCGGAAGAGGATTCTGAAGCGGTTCCGGCAGGAGGGGATCGAATTTCCGTATCCGGCCCGGACGGTGTATTTGCGCCGGGTTGGGGGTGTGCGCCGGGCAGGGCAGGCTGGGCCGGAAGGCGGATGAAGGCCTGCGGGCTGGTCCATTTGAGGCCGCGGTTCAGAACACCCGGGTCTTGAGGCGGGCGATGTTGAACTTGGCGGTGTCGGCGACGGCCATGACGGCCATCACGCCGGCCTGGACGGGGTCCGTGACCACCAGATCGGCGGCTTCAGGAACGCTGCCGGCCATGTTGAGGCTGATGACCAGCAGGCCCTGCTCGCGGACCTCGCGCACGGCCTTTTCGATCTCACCGCCCATCAGCGAGCCGGCCAGCACCAGTGCGCAAGCGCGGGGCAGGCGAGCCACGGCGCGCACGGCGTCGGCCAGGGGCTGTTCGCCCACCAGCGGGATGGTGTCCACCGAGATGTGCTCGCCGCGGATGTTGTGCCGGTCGGCTTCCGAGATGGCGCCGATGGCGACCTGGCCGACCTGAGCCCCACCTCCCATGATGATGATGCGCTTGCCGTAGATGCGCTGGAAGGTCTTCACGAGACTGACTTCGTGCACGACGGGCAGCGCGGAGAGTTCCTGCACCAAGACTTGCGGATCCCCGGCCGGAACCACCTCGAAGTAGAGCCGCGAGTTCGGAGGGCGGCTTTCCAGGATTTCGACCAGAGCGATGTCGGCGCCATGGCGGGCGAAAACCCCAGTGATCTGGTGCAGAATTCCAGGGCCGGAGTCGGCGCGAATCAGAATGCCGATGCGCTCTTCGGCCATTCATCCCTCCAGTTCGTAGTGGCGCAGGATTTCGGACCACAGTCCCTGCGCGCCGAGGATCAGCTCGGCGGCCTCGCGGATGGCGCCATGTCCGCCCTCTTTCTGGGTGACGAAGTGGGCCAGGCGCTTGACCTCGGGGCGGGCGTTGGCGGTGGCAATCGCCAGCCCCACGCGGCGCATGACGACCACGTCGGTGAGGTCGTCGCCGATGTAGGCGACCTGCTCCGGCTTGAGCCCGCTGCGAGCGAAGATCTCCTCGAGGATGGGGATCTTCTCGATGTGGCCCTGATAGATGTAGGCGAAATGGCACTGGCGGGCGCGCTCCTCGACGGCGGCGGAGATGCGCCCGCTGATCAGGCCGGTCTGAATGCCCTTCCAGTGCAGCCACTGGAGGGCGATGCCATCCTGGGAATCAAATCCCTTGGTTTCGAAGATCTGGCCGTTGGGGCCGGGGAGGTTGTACAGCTTGCCGTCGGTCATGACCCCGTCGACGTCCATCAATAAGAGCCGCACTCGCGCGGCGCGTTCCAGAATATCCAACCGAGAATCCTCCTGAATGGGTCCGTGTCAGCGCTGGATGCGGGCCGAGCCGCCTTTGGCGAAGGCGCGGACGTGTTCCACGGTGGCCATGGTGGTGTCGCCGGGGAAGGTGGTGATCAGCGCCCCATGGGCCCAGCCGAGCTTCACGGCTTCCATGGGCGGCTCTCCGGTCAGCATGCCATAGAACAGGCCGGAGGCGAAGCCGTCTCCGCCGCCCACTCGGTCATAGACGTCGAGCTCGCAGGTGGGCGCGACGTAGGTCTCCCCGTCGATCCAGGCCACCGCGCTCCAACTGTGGCGGTTGGTGGAGTGGACCTCGCGGAGGGTGGTGGCCACCACTTTGATCTTCGGGTACCGCTTCACCACGGCGTCGATCATGCCGAAAAAGACGGCCGGATCCAGCTTGGATTTGGCGGCCACCTCGGGGCCGGGGATGCCGAGGCCCTTCTGAAGGTCTTCTTCGTTGCCGACGAGCACGTCGACGTTGTCCACGATGCGGCTCAACACGTCGCGCGCTTTGTCCGGGCCGCCCCAGATGTTCCAGAGCTTCTCGCGGTAGTTGAGGTCAAAGGAAACTACGGCTCCGGCGGCGCGGGCAGCCTGCATTCCTTCGATGATCAGCGGGCCGGTGGTTTCCGAAAGGGAGGCGAAGATGCCGCCGCTGTGGAACCAGCGCACGCCCCCGGCGAAGATCTCCTTCCAATCGAAATCGCCGGGCTTGAGCAAGGCGCCGGCCTCATTGGAGCGGTTGTAGAAGACGACGGGCGCGCGCACGCCATAGCCGCGGTCGCTGTAGACGGTCGCCATGTTGGGGCCGTTGACGCCGTTGTGCTTGAACCATTTGTAGAAGGGCTTGACGCCCATGGCGCGGACGCGTTCGGCGATCAGGTGGCCGATGGGGTAGTCGACCATGGCGGTGACGATGCCGGTCTTCATGCCGAAGCAGTCGGCCAAATTGGCGGCGCAGTTGTACTCGCCGCCGCTGACATGGATCTGGCACTGGGTGGCCTTGCGGAACGGGATCACGCCGGGATCCAGCCGGTGGATCAGAGCGCCGAGAGAAACGAAGTCCAGCGCGCCGTCGGGGAGAATGTTGAGTCCGTAGGGCATTTCCGTGGTCTCCTTGGTTGTCACTGAAATCTATTCGGTCCAAACGGTGTGGAAAAACTGGCCGCGCGGGCGGTCAATGCGCTCGTACTGGTGTGCGCCGAAGTAGTCGCGCTGGGCCTGGAGCAGGTTGGCGGGCATGCGCTCGCGGCGGTAGGCGTCCAGGTAGCCGAGGGAAGCGGCCATGCCGAGGCAGGGCACTCCCATGCGAACCGCCTCAGTGAGCACCCGGCGCAGTTGTTCGTGCAAGAGGTTGGCGATGCCGGCGAAAGGTTCGACCAGCAGCAGGTTGACCAGGTCCGGCTGAGCGCGGAAGGCGTTGCGAATCGGCTCCAGCAGCGCGGCGCGGATGATGCAACCGCCCCGCCAGATGCGGGCGATCTCCTCGAAATCGAGCTTGTATTGGTACTCCTTGGAGGCTTCCCGCATCAGCGCGAAGCCTTGGGCGTAACAGGTGAGGATGGACAGGCGCAGCGCGTCGTGGATGGCCTCCAGGAACACGGCCCGGTCGCCTTCGAAACGCTCCTCGGGGCCGCGCAGCACCTTGGCGGCTTGCAGCCGCTCCTCGCGGATGGCGGAAAGGATCCGGCCCTCCAGGGCGGCGTTGATGGTGGGAATGGCGACGCCCAAGTCCAGCGCGTTTTGCGAGGTCCACTTACCGGTGCCTTTCTGGCCCGCGGTATCGAGGATGACGTCGACCAGAGGCTGGCCGGTCTCGGGGTCGGTCTTGCTCAACACGGCGGCGGTGATCTCGAGCAGATAGGAATTCATGGGGCCTTCATTCCACCTGCGGAAGACCTTATGCATGGCGGGGGCGTCCATGCCGAGCACGGACTTCATCAAGTCGTAGGCTTCGCAGATCAACTGCATGATGCCGTACTCGATGCCGTTGTGGACCATCTTGACGTAATGGCCTGCGCCGCCGGCGCCGATGTAGCCGCAACAGGGTTCGCCTTCGACTTTGGCGGCGATGCTGGTCAGGATGGGTTCCACGGCGCGGTAGGCTTCCTCGGGACCGCCGGGCATGAGGGCCGGACCATGGAGCGCGCCTTCCTCGCCGCCGCTCACGCCGGAGCCGATGTAGTGGATGCCCGAGGCGGCCAGGTCTTTGCCGCGGCGGTCGGTGTCCTGGAAGAAGGAGTTGCCGCCATCGATGAGGATGTCGCCGGGCGACAACAAGGGCTTCAACTCCTGAATCACGGCATCCACAGGCTTTCCGGCGGGCACCATCATGAGGATCTTGCGCGGCTTGTCGAGAGCCTCGACCAGAGCGGCGAGGGTGGGGAAGGTGGCCATGCGGGGCTTGCCGCCCCATTTGGCCTGGGCCGCCTGCGCCTTGCCGGCGTCCACGTCGAAACCCGCCACCGAGAAGCCGCGGCTCTCGATGTTGAGGGCCAGGTTTTGGCCCATGACTCCAAGTCCAATGACTGCGATATCGTATTTCATCCGCTTCAGGTCTCCTCGTGAGCTCTGCCGGCTGGGCGCGTGGGTGGCCGTCGCCATGGCAGAGACTCGGTTTGCAGCACCTGGGCGGCGCCTTCGGGCATTACAATGAGGGTGCAGCAGGCTATGCTCGAGCGCGTCGCCAGGACCATTCATCGTTATAACATGTTCGCGCCGGGCCACAGGGTGGGCGTGGCGGTCTCGGGCGGGGCGGATTCGGTGTGCCTGCTGCACGCGCTGGTGGAGCTGGCGCCACGCTGGGCGCTGCGGCTGCGGGTGCTGCATCTGAATCACCAGTTGCGCGGAGTGGAATCCGAGCGCGACGCGGAGTTCGTCCGGGAGATGGCGGAACAGCTCGGCCTGGAGGCGGACGTCGCGAGCGCCGATGTACGGGGTTTGCACGCCCGGCAAGGCGGCAATCTGGAACAACTGGCGCGGCAGGTGCGCTGGGACTTTTTTGTGCGCCGCATCCGCGAGGGGGCGGTGGACCGGGTGGCGGCCGGCCACACGCTAAGCGACCAAGCTGAGACGGTGTTGTTCCGCATCCTGCGCGGTTGTGGATTGCGGGGGCTGGGAGGCATCTGGCCTGTGACGGCGGAAGGGATTGTGCGGCCGCTGATCGAAACGGACCGTTCGACAGTGGAGGCGTTCTTGAGAGAGCGCGGGATTCGGTGGCGGGAGGATTCCAGCAACCGGGACCTGCGGTTCGCGCGGAACCGGATCCGCCAGGAGCTTTTGCCCCGGCTGATCCGGGAATGGAATCCCGCGCTGACAGAGGCGCTAGGCAGGCTGGCGGAGCTGGCGCGGGAGGAGCAACAGCACGGGGAGCGGGAAGCCTTCGCCCTGGCCGAAGAGCTGGTGAAGTGGGAGGGCGGGGCGGCGCTGATCCGGGCGCGGGACTTGGCCGCCCTGGACCGGCCGGCGGCGCGGCGGCTGCTCCGGCTGCTGATGGAACGCTTGCGCGGGGATCTGCGGCGGATCGAATTCCGCCACGTGGAAGGCATCCTGGAGCTGGCGAGGCAGCCGCGTGGGGAGGGCGGAGTGGATCTGCCGGAGCTGGCGGTTCAGCGGTCCTTCGATTGGATTCGGCTGTCTTTGGCGGAAGAGCCGGGAAAAGCCCAGGCGGACGGGGCTCTCGCTGCCGTGGCGATTGCGCCTCCGGTAGAGATTACACTTCCCGGCGGGACACGGAGCTTGCGTTTCGAGCTGCGCGAGGGAGGGGAGAGTAGCGGCAAGGGCGCCGTGCTGGATTGGGACCGGTTGCCGAAACCGCCAGTGCTGCGGGGATGGAGGTCGGGAGACCGCTACCGGCCCGCCGGCTATGGCAGGGAGACCAGCGTAAAGGAGCTGTTTCAGAAGCACCGGACACCGGCGTGGGAACGTCCGCGGTGGCCGGTCCTTGAGGGCGGGGGGGCGATTGTATGGGCCTGGCGGTTCGGTCCGGCGGCTGAATATCTGCCGGGGGAAGGCTGCCGGCAGCGGCTGCACATTGAGGAGGGGAAGGAGGCGGACTAAGTTTTAGCGCGGCGAAAGAGCCGCGCGCCAGGGCCCAGGCGGGGCGTCCTCGAGTCGCTTGCTGTAATTGGCGCGCAGGCAAGGGAAGTTCGGAGATACAATAAGAAAGAGGAGCGTTGCGGGGCCGGAGGCTCAATGAATTCTAATGTAAAGACGGCGGTTTTCTGGGTCATAATGATCTGCGTCATTGTGATCCTGGTCGTGGCCTTTCAGCAAGGCAGAACCCACGGGTCGCAGGCTATCAGCTTCACCGAGTTTCTAAACCGGGTGGAGGCGGGCCGCGTCAAGAGCGTCGTCATCACAGGGACCGAGGTGCGCGGCGAGTATCGAGACCAGCCCAGCGGCCTGCGCACTGTGATTCCGGCCAACTACCCCGACATTTACAATCTGCTCCGGGACAAGGGCGTGGATGTAGACATCAAAGAGCCGAGCGGCGGCAGTTGGGTCTCGATCTTTGTGAACATCATTCCGTTCGCGCTGATGATCGGGATCTGGGTATTCCTCATGCGCCAGATGCAGAGCGGGGGCAACAAGGCGCTGAGTTTCGGCAAGAGCCGGGCGCGGCTGCACAGTTCCCACAAGAAGGTGACGTTTAAGGACGTGGCCGGGGTGGACGAGGCCAAGGAGGAGCTCCAGGAGATCATCGAGTTTCTGCGTGAACCGCAGAAGTTTCAGAAGCTGGGCGGCCGCATCCCCAAGGGCGTGCTGCTGATCGGCCCGCCGGGCACGGGCAAGACGCTGCTGGCGCG
>JAIMAR010000135.1 GCA_023511855.1 Bryobacteraceae bacterium | reverse complement strand
GCGTCGCTGTAGCAACGCCGACGCTCACAACCAACATCAGAATCAACGCTTTCACCGCTCTCATGTTCGCCTCCCCACAGGGCGCTCTTTTGACCCCTGCCATGGGGCGTCAAGCAACTGTGCGTCCTGCCCCTCTAGGGGTTCAGAACCAGATTAGACCAATAAAAGCCTGATGTCAAGGCAAAAATTCACCCGCATCACCGCGGTTTCGTACTAGGACTTCCCACCGCCTTCCTCAACCACTTCCTCCGAATCGGATAGGGCATCTGCCTGGCGTTCTCCCGGTCGGCGGCCGCGACTGCATCGATATAAGTCATTGAATAATAACGACTTAAGAATGGAAAGCCGCAGACGCCCCTCACCTTTGCCCGAAGCCTGCCGCCGCCGCGGCACTGCTCCTTGCCTCGTTGCGTCGCTGGCCTGCTTGGTTCACGCGATCGCCGTTTCGGCCTGCGCGACAAGCCGGTCCTGCAAGCGCACCACCTCCCCCACCACCATCACCGCCGGGCTAGCCACCTCCACCCGCCCCGCGGCGACCTCCCCTAAATCGGCCACAACCACGCGCTCCCCCGCCAGCGTCCCGTTCTCAATAAATGCCACCGGCTGCCGCGGATTGCGTCCCGCCGCGATCAATTCATGGGCGATCCGCTCCCGGTTCGCCACGCCCATCAAAATAATGAGCGTATCCACCCCGGCCAGTTTGTCCCAATCGGGACCCGCTTCGCCGCATGTGTGCCCTGTAACCACCGCAAAGCTTCTCGCCACCTGCCGGAACGTCGGCGGGATCCCCGCCAGCCCCGGCACCGCCACCGCCGAGGAAACCCCCGGCACCAGCTCCACCTCCCAGCCCCTCTGCCGCAGCCATTCCCACTCCTCAGCCCCCCGCCCAAAGACCAGCGGGTCCCCTCCCTTCAACCGCACCACGTGCCGCCGCCGCCGGGCGTACCACTCCAAAAGCCGCAGGATCTTCTGCTGCCCCTTCTCCTGCTCGCCGTGTTTCTTCCCAACATTAACCAGTACCGCCCCCGGCCGCGCTAATGACAATACCTCGGCAGACACCAACCGGTCGTACAGCACCACCTCCGCCAACCCCAGGACCTCGCACGCCCGCAAGGTCAGCAGTTCCTTGGCCCCCGGTCCCGCCCCCACCAAATAGATCTTCGCCCGCTTCCTCATGGTCGAAATGCGCTTGCCCCCGGCCCGCCGCTCCCTTCACGACGCATCCCTCACTCCTCCCGCCCAAAAGTGTGGATGCCGCACTCCAGCTTCGTCCCGCCCCAGCGCCCCGAGCGCGGGTTTGTGGGATCCGCCGGCTTTGCCGTGCAAGGCGCGCAGCCGATGCTCGTGTATCCCTGCTCATACAACGGCAGCAACGGGATCTCGTGCACGGCGGCATAAGCCAGGACCTCCTTCCAGGTCCACGCCGCCAGCGGGTTCAACTTCACGATCCGCTTGCCCGAAGGCAGCCGCTGCTCTTCCTCCACCTTCAGGTCCCTCCGCGTCGGCGATTGCTCCCGCCTCAGGCCGGTGATCCAGAGCCGGTACGGTTCCAGTCCTTCCATGAGCGGCTCCACCTTCCTCAAACGGCAGCACCGGTTCGGATCGGTCTGGTAAAGAACCCCAAATTGCTGCTCT
This sequence comes from Bryobacteraceae bacterium, assembly GCA_023511855.1. Taxonomy (GTDB): domain Bacteria; phylum Acidobacteriota; class Terriglobia; order Bryobacterales; family Bryobacteraceae; genus JAIMAR01. The sequence continues at coordinate 9,212 of JAIMAR010000135.1, read as the reverse complement.
TGCTCCTGCCTCGACAGCCGTGCCTCCAGGTTGATCAGGTTCAGTCCCCATCTCTGCGCCATCTCGTCCCGGTAGGCGATCGTCTCCGGGAAGTGATAGCCCGTCTCCAGGAACAACACCGGCAGCCGCGATTCAAACTCCCGCGCCATGTGCAGCACCACCATGTCTTCGGCCTGGAAACTGCACGTCAGGCACGCCTCGCCCGCATGTCGCGCCATCGCCGCCGCGATCGCCCTCCGCGCCTCATCCGCCGGATCCATGCGCTGCCCTCCCTTCTGCCTGCTCGATGAGCCCGTCCACCGTCGCGCGGGCCGCCTCCGGCTGTCCGCGCTCGAATTGCTCCAGCGCCGGCGAATCCACTAGCTCGTACCACAACCGCCGCCGCGCCTCGAACTCCGGTACGGCGCGCGCGATCCGCGCCCGCAACTCGCCCGCCAGCTCCAGAAACCGGCCGTAGTGCGGCCCAAGCTGCCGCCCAAACCGCTCCCGCAACCGCACCGCCAGGGCCGGACACTTGCCGCTCGTCGAGACCGCAACGATCAGGTCCCCCTGCCGGTGCACCGACGGCATCAGGAACCGGCAGTGCGCCGGGTCATCCACCGCGTTGAACAAGACGCCCAGCCGCTCCGCTTCGGCCGCGAACTCCGCATTACCCCTGCGGTCCTCTAGCGCGCCAATCGCCAGCCGGAAAAAGGCAAGATCCGATGGCCGCGGCTCGCGCCGCTCCCACCCGATTTGTCCCTCCTCGGCCAGCTCCCTCAACTCCCGAGTCAGCTCCTCCGCGATCACCGTCACCCGCGCCCCCGCCTCCATCAATCCGCGAACTTTCGCTTCGGCCATCGGTCCGCCCCCGAACACGGCGCACTCCCACCCGCGCAGGTCCAGCAGGACCGGATAAAGAGCCCCCGCTGCCTCCCGCGTGTCTGCCGGCGCCACCTCCGCAACTGCGGTCATTTCTTGTTTGGCCATCCCTAGATGCCCTCCCCGGCCTCGTACTGGTCGCGGTCTTGCAGAACCGCTTTCTCGCGGAGCTGGTCCAGCATTTCACTCACCTGGCCCTCAATCTCCGTGCCCCCGCTCGCCTCAGGCATGCACAGCGCCGGAAAACCGCGGCAGCTCGAACCGTGCGGCGCAATGACGATCAGCCCCGCCCTTAAGAGCGGCTCCAGCGGCTGCACCGGCGTATCGAGCAGCACCACCTCGGCCCCGCCCTCAAACAGCCTCCTCTCCAGCAATTGCGCCGCCGCCGAGGTCGTATCCGCCAGAATCAACGCCCCCGTGTGACGGCTACGAGCCGCGCGCTCCGCCGGCGTCAGCCGCCCCGTGCGAAAGACCGCAGGGCTCCGGCTCCGCCGCAATCCCAAAGGATCGGATGCCGCCGCTTCAATCATCCCCGCGGCAATCGTCCGGTTCGACAGCGGGTCGATTAAGATGAACGCCCCGTTGCCCCGCACTTGGCCGTACAAGTCATAGGCCAGCGGCTGCGAGGTCTCCCACGCCACCAGCCCGATCTCGTTCCACCCCAACGTCTCGGCCGGCTTCGCCTCCAGTGTTTCAATGTCTATGGCGTGGCGAATCGAGACCGCCCGGGCCTGCACCTCATGCGGTCCGTGGCGCAGCAGATAGGTCTTGCCGCGTTCCAGCGGCTCCGTGCTCATCCACACCGTGTTCGCCTCAAAATGCCGCCCGAAATGCGGCCCGGCGGCCGGACTCGCCAATAGAGACCCCCGCGATACATCGATCTCGTCTTCCAGGGTCAGCGTCACTGACATCGGCGCGATGGCTTCCTCCAAGTCCCCATCGAAGGTCACAATCCGCGAAACCGCCGTTTGTCGCGCCGATGGAAACTCCAGCACCGGATCCCCCGTTTTCAACGCACCTGAGACGATCCGCCCGGCAAAGCCCCGGAATCCATCCCGCGGCCGGATCACGTACTGCACCGGAAACCGGAAAGGCCCGCTCGATGCGCCCCGCGCCGGCTCCACCTGCTCCAGGAACTCTAGCAGCGAGGGCCCCTCGTACCAGCTCATCCTCGCCGACCGCTCGGCCACGTTGTCTCCCTCCAGCGCGCTCACCGGAATAAAGGTAAGGCGCGCGCCCCTCAGCTTCGGCGCCAGCTCCCGGAATTGCCCGGCAATCTCTTCAAAGACCGCCTGGCTGTAACCCATCAGGTCCATCTTGTTTACCGCCACCGCCAGCTCTGAAACCCCCAGCAGCGCCGCGATCATCGCGTGCCGGCGGCTCTGCGCCAGCACCCCCTTGCGCGCGTCCACCAGGATCACCGCCGCCTCCGCCGTCGACGCCCCCGTGACCATGTTCGGCGTGTACTGTTCATGCCCTGGCGTGTCCGCAATGATGAAAGCCCGCCGCGGTGTCGAAAAATAGCGGTACGCCACGTCGATGGTAATGCCCTGCTCGCGCTCGGCCCGCAAACCGTCGGTCAGCAGCGAAAAGTCAATCGGCCCGCTGGCGCGGTTGATGGGGCTGCTCTTCACTGCCTCCATCTGGTCTTCGTAGGCGCTGCGCGTGTCGTGCAGCAGCCGCCCGATCAGCGTCGACTTGCCGTCGTCCACGCTGCCCGCCGTCGTGAACCGCAGCAGCGAGCGCTCCCCCGGCTTCCGCAGAAAGTGCGACAGCGGGAGCGTCTTGACCGAGGGTTCCCTCACCGCCGCCATCAGAAATACCCCTCCCGCTTCTTCAGCTCCATCGACCCGTCCTGATCGTGATCGATCACCCGGTTCTCCCGTTCCGAACGCCGGAAGCTCAGCAATTCCTCGATGATCTTCTCCACCGTGTCCGCCTTCGACCGGATCGCCCCGCTGCACGGCGTGCAACCCAGCGTCCTCATCCGGCACCAAACCCGCTCCGGCTTCTCTCCCGGAAGCAGCTTCACGTTGGTCTCCAGCGGAATCAGCGCGCCGTTGCGCACAATCACCTCGCGCGGCTTGGCAAAGTACAGCGGCACCACCGGAATTCGCTCCAGCGCGATGTAGCGCCACACATCCAGCTCGGTCCAGTTCGACAACGGAAAAATGCGCATGCTCTCGCCCGGATCCACCCGGCCGTTGTAAATCGACCATAGCTCCGGCCGCTGCGTCTTCGGGTCCCAGTGCCCGTTCCGGTCCCGGAACGAAAATACCCGCTCTTTCGCCCTCGACCGCTCCTCGTCCCGCCGCGCCCCTCCAAAGGCCGCATCGTAGCCCCCCTCCCGCAGCCCCTGAACCAGCGCCTGCGTCCGCAGCAACTGACAGCACTTGCTCGTGCCCAAATCGTACGGGTTCGCCCCCATTCGGATCGCTTCCCGGTTCGTGTAAACCACCAGCCGCGCCCCAATCTCCCGCGTGAAACGGTCCCGGAACTCGATCATCTCCGGGTACTCGTAAGTTGTATCAATGTGCAGCAGCGGGAACGGAATCGGACCCGGATAAAACGCCTTCCGCGCTAGGTGCAGCATCACCGAAGAGTCCTTGCCGATCGAGTAAAGCAGCACCGGCCGCGCAAACTGCGCCGCCCCCTCCCGCAGAATGTGAATGCTCTCCGCTTCCAGCCAGCGCAGATGCGTCAACTCCGCCCGGTCCAGACCCACCCCCGAGCGCTCTTGCCTCCGAGCCTCCTCCACGGTCGCCAACGACCCAGCCGCTGCGCTTCCTCTCGACGCTTCCATGGCCGCAGCATAGCATATCTCCTCAATTCCTAGCAACATTGGTATGATTTAGGTGAACCTTCTGCCGACCCCCGATTTGCACCGGTTGCTTCTCAATTCACATCGCATGGGTATAGAATGCAGACTCGGAGCGAATTCCATGACCGACATCCGCCGCAGAGATTTCCTGCTTGCTGCCGCAGCCGCCTCGTTCACCACCGCTTTTCCCAAGCTTCCCGCCGCCTCCCGCGCGCGCATCCAGGTCGGTGTCACCGATTGGGATTTGCGCTTGACCGCTCGGGTCGAAGCCGTGGCCATGGCTCGCCGCATCGGGTTTGACGGCGTGGAGGTGAGCCTGGGCAGCAGGCCCAAAGATGGCCGCCTGCCTCAGGACGACCCGGAAATCATCCAGCGCTACCGAGCCGCCGCGGCGGAACATCAGCTCACGCTGGCCAGCACTTGCCTGGACGCGCTGCACAACTTCCATCTCAAAAGCGACCCGCTCGCGCCCAAGCTGCTCGCCGACGCCATACGCATCACCGCCGCTCTGGGCGCCCGCGTCATCCTGCTGCCCTCGTTCGGAAAAGCCGCCCCGGCCGAGCCCGCCGAACAGGAGCGCGTGGCGTCCCTGCTCAAAGAACACGTCGGCGCCGCCGCCTCGGCCGGCATCACCCTCTGCTTGGAAAACGACCTCTCGGCGGAGATCAACGCTCGCATTCTCGAACTCTGCCCCTCACCGGCCCTCAAGGTCTATTACGACACCGGCAATTCTTTCAACCGCGGCTACGACATCCTCAAAGAGATCCGCTTCCTCGGCCGCGAGCGCATCGGCCAGGTTCATTTCAAGGACGGAAAGTCCTATCTCGGCGAAGGCAAGATCGACTTTAACGCCGTCGCGCAAGCCCTGAATGACATCGGCTACCAAGGCTTCATTGTTTTGGAGACTCCCTCCCCGTCAAGGGATATCGAAGCGGACATGCGCCGCAACATGGCCTTCGTCCGCAGGCTGTTTCAAACCGCCGCCTGATTCGGCGCACATGACTGGAGAACGAAGATGAGCACTGTTTCTCGCCGGGCCCTGCTCGCCGGGGCCTCCACTTTCGCCATTCTAAAATCGCGCCCCGCTCCCGCTGCTTCCACCGAAGTGCTCAAAGCGGGCCTCGTGGGCTGTGGCGGGCGCGGCACCGGCGCCGCCGTCAATCTGCTCACTGCCGACCCGCGCACCGAGCTGGTCGCCATGGCCGACGTCTTCCCCGACAAGTTGGCCGATTCCCTGCGCCGCCTCCAGGACCCGATGTACGTCCTCAACAACGTGAAAGCGGCAGCGGAGTTCCTCGGCCAGCCCCCCGCCGAGCTAGCTGCCTCCGTCATTCAACGGGTCAAGGTCAATCCCGATGCGCAGTTCGTCGGCTTCGACGCTTACAAGAAACTCATCGCCGCCGGCGTCGATGTCGTCCTGCTCACTACGCCGCCCGGTTACCGCCCCGAGCATTTCGAGGCCGCCGTCGCCGCCGGCAAACACACCTTCGTCGAGAAGCCTGTCGCCACCGACCCCGTCGGCGTCCGCCGCTTCCTGGCCTCGGTTAAGACCGCCGAGCAGCGCAAGCTCAGCGTCGTGGCCGGCTTCCAGTGGATGGCCCAGCGCGACCGCCGCGAAACCGTCCAGAAGATCCGCGACGGGGCCATCGGTGAGATCGTCGCCCTCTATGCCGACTACCTCAGCACGCCCGTCATGCACGCCAAAGCCCGGGATCCGCAGTGGGGCGATATGGAGTGGCAGCACCGCAACTGGTACTCCTTCCTGTGGATCTGCGGCGACCAAGTGGTCGAGCAGCATATCCACGGCCTCAACTTCTGCAATTGGGTGATGGGCACGCACCCCGTCCGCGCCGTGGCCTCCGGCGGCGTCGCCTGGCGCCCGGATGAGGAACTCTACGGCAACATCTACGACCACCTCTACGCTGAGCTCGTGTACCCCAACGGCGTCCGCCTAAGCAGCCACTGCCGGCAGTATCCGCCCAAGCTTACCTACAGCCGCGTCGCCGAGATGGTGGTCGGATCCAAGGGCCGCAGCAATGGCCGCGACATGGGAGCCCCCGGCCTGGATCCGCTGGTTCAGGAGCACATCGATCTGGTCCGCAGCATTCGCGGCGAAGGACCTTACCAGAACCAGGGCGTCCAGGTGGCCGAAAGCACCCTCACCGCCATCATGGCCCGCGAGGCGGCTTACTCCGGCATGGAGATCACTTGGGACATGATCCTCAACTCCCAGCAAGATCTGCAACCCAAGGCCTTCGACTACAAGCTGCCGCTGCCGGTGCCGCCGCGCCCCGTGCCCGGCCAGTACAAGTTCGTTTGAGCTGACCGGTAAAGTTGGCCACCCGTGACGCAGGCTGCTTCTGTGGGGCAGCCTTTTCGTGGGAGAGGCTGCTTTTGTGGGGCAGGCCTCCAGGCCTGCGGCCGACATCCCTGTGGGCCTTGGCGCCCTCTACCCACGGCCCTCAATGTCTCTCCCACTGCCCTGCGCCTCCACCCTGCGCCCGTACGCCGCTCGAAGTGCGCCATCGCGCACCCGCTCTTGGTTACGCTGATATCGATGAGGCTGACGGTACTTCAGGCTCTGGTGGTTCCCCTGTCTGCTAGCCTGCTTGCCGCGCAATCCGGCGCAGGCCAGTTCAAACTCGGATCCGCCGATATCCACTCCCTCCTGCGCCAGATGACCCTGGACGAAAAGCTCTCCCTGCTGCGCGGTGCGCGCGATCCGGAAAGTCTCGGCCAGGCCGGCTACTGGCCCGGCCTGCCGCGCCTGGGAATTCCGCCCCTGCGTTTTGCCGACGGCCCAGCCGGCGTCATGGTCGCCGCCGACGCCACCGCCATGCCCGCGCCCGTGCTGCTGGCCGCCACCTTCAGCCCGGACCTCGCAAGGCGCTTCGGCGAGGTCCTGGGCCGCGAGGCCCGTTCGCTCCGCCAAAACGTCCTGCTCGCCCCCTACGTCAATATCGTCCGGGACCCGCTGTTCCGCCGCATTTACTCCACCCTCGGCGAGGATCCCACTCTCAGCGCCGCCCTCGGCGCAGCCATCGTCGAAGGGATCCAACAGCAGGGCGTGCTCGCCCAGGCCAAGCACATCGCCGCCTACAACGGGCCCGACAGCGTCTTCCTCGACGAACGCACCCTCCGCGAAATCTACCTGCCCGTTTTCGAATCCGCCATACGGGCCGGCGTCTCCTCCCTCATGTGCGCCTACAACCGCGTCAACGGCCTGCCCGCCTGCCACAACCCCGAGCTCCTGAACCGCTGGCTCCGCCAGGAAATGGGCTTCGAGGGCTTCGTCACCTCCGACTGGGGCGCCGTCTACGGCCCCGATGCCCTCGCCGCCGGAACCGATCTCGAAATGCCCGGCCGCGAAATCGCCGGCCGCGGCGGACCCTACTTCAGCGAAGCCCTGAAGGCCGCCATCGAAAAAGGGGAAATCCCTCTCTCCGCGGTGGATCAAGCCCTGTCCCGCATCCTCCGTCAGTTGGACCGCTTCGGCGTCTTGGCCCCACCTCCACCCGCGTCCCCCTCTGCCATCGATGTCGAAAAACATGCCGCCGTCGTCCTTCAGATCGCCGAGCAGGGCGCAGTCCTGCTAAAGAACGACGGCGTCCTGCCCCTCACTCCCGAGGACCTCGCTTCGCTCGCCGTCATCGGCCCCAACGCCCGCCAACTCGTCACCGGCTACCTCACCGAGCGCGCCAGCGGCTTTCCGCACCGGCTGGTTTCTCCGCTCGAAGCCCTCCGCCGCTTGGCCCCCGAGGCCAACATCCGCTACGCCCTCGGCGGCGACCTCACCGGCATTGCACTGGCGGCCCCCGCTCTCGCCAACGCTCCGCTGCTCGATTTCACCGGCGCCAACGCCATCCCGCCCGGCGAATCGTTCGCCTGGAGCGGCACGCTGCGCATCGAGGAGCCCGGTGATTACACCTTCATGGTCCAGACCGGCGTTGGCCAGGGCGCTGCCGGCAGCGGCGAGATCCTCATCGGCGGCCGTCCGGTGGTCCGCTCCACCGGGTTCCGCGGTTTCGGATCAGTGCAGCGGCCCTGGTCCAGCCTGCTGCCCACCATCGACGGACTCGACAACGCGCGCGCCACTGTGGCTCTGGAAGCCGGAACTCATGACGTTGAACTCCGCGCCGTCTCCACGGGCAAAGCGCCCCTGCGCATCCGCTTCGCCTGGATGAACCCCGCCCTGCGCCGCCGCCACATCGAAGAAGCCGCGCGCCTGGCCGCCTCCTCCAAAGCCGCCGTCGTCTTCGTCTGGCATGAGGCAGGCACAAGCCTGTCCCTGTCCGAAGACCAGGACGAACTCATCCGCCGCGTCGCCGCCGCCAATCCGCGCACCATTGTCGTGCTCAACAGCGGCGGGCCCATCGCCATGCCCTGGAAGGATCCAGTCCGCGCCATCCTCCAGATGTGGTACCCAGGGCAAGAGGGCGGTTGGGCCACCGCCAATCTCCTGCTCGGACATGCCAACCCCGGCGGTAGGCTCCCCCTCACATTCCCCGCCCGTCTGGAGGACATCCCAGTGCGCGCCCCCGGCCACCCCGAACGCTGGGCGCCTCCCGCGCCGCCCGGCGCCACCGGCCTCAACCCCGACCCTCCCGCCGTGCGCTTCACCGAGGGCCTCGCGGTCGGCTACCGCTGGTACGACGCCCAGAACATCCAGCCGTTGTTCCCCTTCGGCTATGGCCTTTCCTACACCACCTTCGAGTACTCAGGTTTGCGCCTGCGCAGACGCGCCGATGGCGTCGAAGTGAGTTTCACGCTGAGGAACACGGGCCGCCGCGCCGGCGAAGAAGTTGCTCAGGTCTACCTGGGACCGCCCGAAGAGGACCGCATTGATCGGCCGCCGCGCGCGCTCGCCGCTTTCGCCCGGATTCGCCTGGAGCCTGGCCAGAGCCGCCGCGTCACCCTGCGGCTGGACCGGCGCGCCTTGTCTTACTGGTCTGCCGCGGAGCGGCGCTGGGCGCAATCCGGCCGGCCGCGGGAGATTTTCGTCGGGGGTTCTTCGCGGGACTTGCCTCTGCGCGGGCGAATTCCACCTACCACTCCGGATTCGCCTGCACGACGTCGAGGTTGAACGGAACCGAAGCGATCACATTCTCCCAGGCGACCTCCAGCTTGCCCGCCACGCTGCCGTAGCTGACCAGGCTGACCCGGCCGCCCGGGCGCAGGATCTCCAGGGCCGCACCCAGGGAAGCAAGGGTTGTTTCCGGCTTGGTGACAATGGCCTGGTCACCGCCGGGCAGGTAGCCGAGGTTGTACATCACCGCGTCCACGGGCTCCCGGACAAACTCCAGCAGGCGCTCGTGTCCGGCGTAAACCAGCTCCACCCGGCCGGCCAGCCCGTGGCGCTCCAATAAAGAAAAGGTCCTGGCCAGAGCCCCGTCCTGGATGTCAAAGGCGTAAACCTTGCCATGCCTGCCGACCAGCCGGGCAAGAAAAAGAGTATCGTTACCCTTTCCCGCCGTAGCGTCAACCACTACCGAGCCGCGCTTCACCCTTTCGGAGACCAGCACCTGAGACA
>JAIMAR010000134.1 GCA_023511855.1 Bryobacteraceae bacterium | reverse complement strand
CCGAGAGGCTGTTCGCGCCGTCCGCAGCGGCCCCTCACGCTTGACGGACTAAGTACTCCCTTAGCAACCCCACCGCCTGCCGCGCATTCGACTCCGCCACAGCCGACAACCCCGTCCCATCTCCGAAATCTTCACCCGGCACCCGGCATAACCACGCCTCGCCGTGAAAGCCATAGAGCTTCGACGCCAGAGCCACCATCTCCGCCGGCCCCACCGAGTGCCCCCCGAGCGCGCTCCAGCCCGCCGTCTCCATTAGGGGCTCCAGTCGCGCCGTCCCCGGCTCCACATCCGCATCCACGAACACCACCTCCCCGGCCGCGGCGATGTCCTCGGCCATTTCAGGCATCAGTTGGTGGCAAGTCAGAATCCGAGCGCCGGGAATCTCGCCGAGGAGTTCCACCACCCGGTGCGCGGCGCCGTCATCCCGGCGCAGCGTATTGCCGATGGCGATAATCAGCGTCATCCGCGCGCCCGCCGGCCCAGCAAATGGCCGCGGCGGTCCCGGACTTCCACCTCCAGCGGCATCTGCCCCAGCGCATGTGTCGAGCAGGAAAGGCAAGGGTCGTAGCAGCGTATGGCTGCCTCTACGCGGTTCAGCATGCCTTCCGTCAGCCGCGCCGGATTCACGAAACGCTTCGCCGCCTGCTCCACGGCCTTGTTCATCGCCAGGTTGTTCTGCCCGGTGGCGATGATGAGGTTGGCTTTCTTCATCAACCCCGTCTCGTCCACCTCGTAATGATGGAACAACGTCCCCCGCGGGGCTTCGTTTGCCCCCACGCCCACGGTCCGGTTTTGTCCGGCTTGCGCCCGCACCCTCTCGTCCAGGATGCCGGGTTCGCTGCAAATCTCCTCGATCTTCTCTACGCAGTGCAGCATCTCCACCAGCCGCGCCGAATGGTAGTGGAAGCTCTGGCACACCGCCCCTCCCGCGGCCCGTTGCTTGAACTCGCGCAGCTCGCGGTTCGCCAGGGGCGTTCCCGCCTGCGTCGCGACGTTGCAGCGCGCCAGCGGCCCCACCCGGTAAATCCCTCCCGGGTAGCCGAGCGGCTTGTAGTAGGGAAACTTCATGTAGCTGAACTCCTCAGACGCCTCCCCGATGTAGGTGAAGTACCGCTGTGCATCCAGACCTTCGGCCACCACATTGCCCTCGGCGTCCGAAATCCGGATCCGCCCGTCGTAGTGCTCGAATCCTCCGCTTTCCGAAACCATCCCCAAGAACAACGTCGGGAACGTGCCCAAATGCTCCGCTTCGTCCGGGAACTGGTCGAGCAGGCTCTTCATGCGGTCCAGAGCGATTCGCACCGATTCCAGCGCCTCCGGAACCCCCGTCAGAATCTCCGCCCGCGCGGCGGGGCTTATCGGCTCCAGCACGCCCCCGGCTACCGCCCACGACGGATGAATCCGCTTTCCGCCCAGCAGCTCAATGATCCGCTGGCCGAACTTCCGCAGCCGGATCCCGCGCCGCGCGAAATCCGGATCGTATTCCAACAACCCGAACAAGTTGCGCCGCGCCGGCTCCGAGTCAAAGCCCAGCAGTAAGTCCGGCGAACTCAAGTGGAAGAAGCTCAGCGCGTGGCTCTGCAAAATCTGGCCGTAGTTCATCAGCCGCCGCAACAGCTCCGCAGCCGGAGGAATCTCAACCCCCAGCAGCGCGTCGCACGCCTTGGCGCTGGCCAGTACGTGGCTCACCGGACAGATGCCGCAGATGCGCGCCATCAGGGCCGGCATTTCGTGAAACGGCCGCCCCTCGCAGAACTTCTCAAACCCCCGGAACTCCACCACGTGGAACTGGGCCGCATCTACCTCCCCGCTATCGTCCACATAAATGGAGATCTTGGCGTGGCCCTCGATGCGCGTGACTGGCGATATCAGAATCCTTTCCGGCATATCCTCACCCGAACTTCCGTCCATCCGTGCGCGGCGCACGGCCGCTGATCAGGTCCGCAACGAGATCGTAGATCTCATCCGCGCTCGGCGGGCAGCCCTGTAGGAAATAGTCCACCTTCACCACCTCATGCACCGGCCTCACCCGGTCCAGCAGAGCCGGCACCACGCTGTTTCCCGAAGGCACGCCCACGACGATGGCCGCGTTCTCCTGATAGCTCCGGTTCAGCACGTCCTGTAAGCCGAAGGTGTTGCGCATGGCGGTCACGTTGCCTGTCACCGCGCAGTCCCCAAAAGAAACCAGGATCTTCGTCCGCCGCCGGATCTCCTTAATCTGCTCCAGATGCTCCTCGTTGGCCACCGCGCCTTCCACCAGCGTGATGTCCGCCTCGGGGAACTCTTTGTAATCGCTCAGTGGCGACGCCGCCAACTCCACCTTTCCTGCCAGCTCCGCTAGCCGCTCATCCAAATCCAGAAAGGACATGTGGCAGCCCGAACACCCGCCCAACCATACCGTCGCCAGCCGCGGTTTGCCGCTCATCGCACCCACTCTCCTTTCTGCCGCGCCGTGACGATGTACTTCAGGAATCCCCGGCTCTTCTTCATTTCGCTCACCGCTTTGCCTTTTTCGAACAGCGCGCCCGTCGGACACACCTGCACGCACTTGCCGCAATTGGTGCAAGTGTCGGAAGCGCCCCAGGGCGTCCCCAGGTCCGTAATGACCAGGCTCGAGGCGCCCCGCCCGCTGACATCCCAGGTGTGCGCGCCCTCCACCTCGTCGCAGATCCGCACGCAGCGCGTGCACAACACGCACCGGTTGTGATCCACCCCGAAGCGGTCATGGCTTGTATCCACGGAAAGCTTGGGGAACTGATACCGCAGCCGCACGTGGTCCACGCCCAGCTCCGCCGCCAGGTCTTGCAGCTCGCAGTTGCCGTTCATTACGCACACCGAACATACGTGGTTCCGCTCGGCAAACAGCAGCTCGATGATCAGCTTGCGGTGCGCCCGCAGCCGCTCCGTATTCGTGCGGACCACCATGCCCTCTTCCACCGGCGTCATGCACGCCGCCTGGAGCTTGCGCTGGCCCTCGATCTCGACCAGGCACAGCCGGCACGCCCCCACGTCGCTCAGCCCGCCCACGTGACACAGCCGCGGAATGCGGATCCCGTTGTCCCAGGCCACGCTGAAGATGCTCTGGCCCGCCAGCCCGGTGACCATCTTTCCGTCAATGTGAAGCGTCTTGACGCTCATCGCCGTACCTCCTCGGCGTGCCTGATCGAACAGTGCCCGGCCGGACAGCGGCCTTCCTTAATATGAGCCTCGTACTCCTGGCGGAAATACTGGAGGGTGCTCAACACCGGATTCGGCGCCGTCTGCCCCAACCCGCACAGGCTCGCCTCCCTCAGCAGCGCCGCCATCTGCTCGAGCAGATCCAGATCTTCCAGCGACGCCTCTCCCTTGGTGATCCGCTCCAGAATCTCATGCATCTGCACCGTTCCTGCCCGGCACGGAATGCACTTGCCGCAGGATTCGTCCATGCAGAACTCCATGAAGAATCGCGCCACGTCCACCATGCAGGAGGTGTTGTCCATGACGATCAGCCCGCCGGAGCCCATAATCGATCCGATCTTTTGGAGCGACTCGTAATCCACCGGCGTGTCCAAATGCTCGGCCGGGATGCACCCGCCCGAAGGCCCGCCCGTCTGCGCCGCCTTGAACTCGCTCCCCTCCGGCACGCCGCCCCCGATGTCGAACAGGATCGTCCGCAGCGGCGTCCCCATCGGCACCTCGATCAGCCCGGTGTTTTGAACCCGCCCGGCCAGCGCAAACACCTTGGTGCCCTTACTCGATTCCGTTCCGATCGATGCAAACCACTCCGCGCCCCGCTCAATAATGGCCGGCACGTTCGCGTAGGTCTCAACATTGTTGATGAGCGTCGGCTTGCCCCAAAGCCCCGATTCGGAAGGATAGGGCGGCCGCTGCTTCGGCTGCCCGCGCTTGCCCTCGATCGACGCAATTAGCGCCGTCTCCTCGCCGCAGACAAACGCTCCCGCCCCGATGCGCACATCAATGCGGAACTGAAAGCCGGTCTCCAGAACCCGGTTCCCCAGCAGATGCTCCCGTTCGGCTTGCTTAATCGCCGTCTGAAGCCGCTGGATCGCCAGAGCATATTCTCCGCGCACGTAAATGTAGCCCTGCTGCGCGCCGACCGCATAGCCGGCCAGCGCCATCCCTTCCAGCACCCGGTGCGGATCGCCCTCCAGCACGCTCCGGTCCATGAAGGCCCCCGGATCGCCCTCGTCCGCGTTGCACACCACATACTTGGGACTAGCCGGCTGCCGCGCCACCAGCTCCCATTTGATGCCGGTCGAGTACCCCGCTCCGCCCCGGCCCCGAAGTCCGCTGTTCTTGATCTCCTCGATCACCTCCTGCGGCGTCATCTCCGTCAGAGCCTTCGCCAGCGCCTGGTAGCCACCGGCGGCGATGTAATCCTGAATCCGCTCCGGGTCCACCTTGCCGCTGTTGGCCAGAACAATCTTCAATTGCTTGCTGAAAAACGGCAAGGAAGTGTCGATCCGCCGCGCCGCCAGCCTGCCTTCCGCCTCCGCGCTCCCGCGCACCAGCTCCGCCGCGTCTTCCGGCGCGAGCTCTCCGTACAGCCGGTCGTCTTTTTCGGACCGCACCAACGGCCCCCGGCTGCACAGTCCCATGCAGCCCGTGCCGCAGACCTCAACCTTGCCGTCCAGCCCTTGCGCCTTCACCGCGTCGGCGATCGCCTGGCGCACCTGATGCCCGCCGCTCGACAGGCAACCCGCCGCCGAGCAGCAGTAGATGCGGTTCTCCAGGCGGCTCTGCCGTTCCTGCTCCTGAATCCTGAGTTGCTCTAGCTCCTCGATGGTCATTGCACACCGATCCGGTCTAATTCAGCATCCAATTGTTCCGGCGTCACCCGCGCCAGGATGTTGCCGTCGTAAATCACCGCCGGGGCCAAGCCGCAGGAGCCGATACACCGCGCCCCGGCCACGCTCACCTTCCCGTCCGGGCTAGTCCCGCCTGGCTTGCACTGGCAGCGGTGCGTCAGCTTGTCCAACAGGGCTTGCGCCCCCTTGACATAACACGCCGTCCCCGTGCACACGATGAACGTGTGCTCGCCCTTGGGCGCCAGCGAGAAGAAATGATAAAACGTCGTTACCCCCAACACCCGGCTGGGCGGCAGCTTCAGCTTGCGCGCGATCGTCGCAAGCAGCTCCGGCGTCAGATGCCCGTACAGCTCCTGAGCCGTATGAAGAACCTCAATCAGCGCGTCGCCGGAGTAATTGTGCCGGCTCATGGCGCGCTCCAGCATCCTCTCCCGGTTGTCTTTGGGAGGGGCGCCGGCGGCGCTCTTCGTCTGTGTTTGCGTTGCTGGCATTCCTTTTCCGTAGCGGCGCAGCCGCGCGCCTTACAGAGACGCTTCCGGCTGCGCGCCGCGAGGCTGGTAAATGCAGAAGGGCTCCTCCGCCAGGTAATCGCCGGTCATCCCGTAAGCTCGGGCGCGGCACCCTAGGCAGACGAAGCGGAACTCACACAGTCCGCACTTGCCCTCCAGCCGGTTGGGATCGCGCAAGGCTTCGAACACCTCCGCCTTCTCCCAAATGTCACGAAACTTTTCCTTCTTCAGGTCTCCCGCGGACAAGGGGAGATAGCCGCATGGGTAAACCTTGCCCTCATGCGATATGAAGCACACTCCGCTGCCCGCCAGACACCCCCGCGTCGTGGCGTGCATGCCGTGCGTGGCCAGCTCCGGCACCGCCTGCCCAGCCCGCCTCGCCTCGGCCCGCCGCTGCCGCAAAATGCGGTAGTAGTGCGGAGCGCAGGTCGCCTTCAGCTCCAATCCGCTATCGAGTGACCGCTCGTAGAACCAGTTCAGAACCTCTTCGTACTTATCGCCGCGGATCGTCTGGTCTTCCGCAATCGTCAACCCGCAGCCCACCGGAACCAGCAGGAAAATGTGGAACGCGTCCGCGCCCAGCCCCTGAGCCAGCTTCAGAATCTCGGGAAGCTGGTCCACATTGTGCTGCGCGACGCTGGTGTTGATCTGCGTCGAGATCCCTAACGCTTTCAAATGCTTCAGTCCCGCAATCGCGGCGTCAAAAGCGCCCACCTCGCCCCGGAATGCATCGTGCGTCGCCCGGTCCGCCCCGTCCAGGCTGATCGACACGCGCGCGATGCCCGCATCCTTGATCCGCTCCGCCATCGCCTCGTCGATCAGGGTGCCGTTTGTCGCCAGCGCAACGCGCAGGTTCTGCCGCACCGCCCGTTTGGCGATGTCGAACACGTCCCGCCGCCACAGCGGCTCCCCGCCGCTCAGCACAAGGATCAGTGGGGCATATTCCGCAATCTGGTCGACAACCTGGCAGCACTCCTGGTAGCTCAAATCGTTCGGGCTCATCAACTCCGTGGCGCTGGCGCGGCAGTGGATGCACCTTAAATTACAACCAGTTGTGAGCTCCCAGAAGACCAGCCGGGGCCGGGGTTCCTGCCCTTTGGTGATCGCTTCCACATCTTACCGTAGGCAATTGAAGGGCCAACGCAGGGTGAAATCACCCGATTTAGCTCGGAAGTCCAGATCTCCTTTGACCTAAGGCAGATGCCAGCCACCAGCCACCCAACAACAGGACAACGGTCAGAGCCGCCAGTCGGGTCAGGCTGCGCTCTATGCCTCCACGATAGGTCAACATCACCCGGCAATCTCCCGCACAGCCCGGCTCCACGACCACCTGCCCTAGGTGATCTCCAAACACTTTACATTTGTTTCCATTAGCCGTTGCTTGCCACCCAGGCTGGTAGCTGACTTGCACCGACAGCACCTGCCCCGGACTCATCTCCGCCGAGATCTCCGCCTCGTGGCGGCTGAGCCACCGGAACCGCGCCGCGGGCAACGACGGATTCTCGATCGCTCGCACGTACCTCTCAACGGGCTCCAAATCCAAGCCATGCACGGGCGCCCGGTCCGGCAGGTCCTCCAGACGGATCACATGCGCCAGCCCTGCCGTCTTTCGGGGAACGCGGTACAAGACGTCATCTCCGTCGCGCCAAAGCTCCGGCAACACCCCCTCAAACTTTCCCGGATTTCGGAAATCCCGGTATGCTTGCCGGGTTCTCAGTCCGCTCACTGCGACAGCGTCCACCCCATACGCCTTCAGCCACAGAGCCCCTACTTCCCCTTCCCTCTCGCCCGCGCCTTCCCCCTGGAGGATCTGGTGCACAATCTTGGCGTAGTTGGGATTGATCACCCCAGGGTCGAAGCCCCCGCCAAACTGCGCCACATCCGCAAAAGCATTCAGGTAGAACCGGATCGATCCCGTGACGTACACCCTGCCCTCGGGCAGGTTCTTCGCCAGCCAGCTCGACACCTGATGCTCCACGGTCTGCTCGATCGCCACCGGACGGATGATCTGATTCGCGTGCGCCCGCATCCGCACCGCCGGGTATGTGCTCCACAACAGAAGCAATACCAAGGCCAGTGGCTTCCACGAGGCCCGCAAACGCATTGCGACAGATCGCGCCGCAAATGCAAACGCCAGCGCAACACTCAAATCCAACAACAAATGGAATCGCAGCAGATGCTCATAGCGGCCCGGCGCCCACGCCGCCGGAGCCGTAAGTAGCACCGATCCGTAAAGGAACACCGCCACAAAGCGGAACTCCCGGCTCCAGCTCTTGCACTCCGCCAGCCACAACAGCGCCGCCAGCCCTGCGAGCCCGGCGCTCAAATACAAGAGCCAGGCCGGAAGCGCCGACAGATATCCAGCTTGCCGGAACTCCTCGCTGCCT
Organism: Bryobacteraceae bacterium; assembly: GCA_023511855.1. GTDB lineage: Bacteria > Acidobacteriota > Terriglobia > Bryobacterales > Bryobacteraceae > JAIMAR01. The sequence continues at coordinate 3,200 of JAIMAR010000134.1, read as the reverse complement.
CCAAAAGCGAACACCGTGCTCGGCGGGATCCACATCGCCGCCAGCCCGTAACTTCCCGCGGCGTACAGACCCGCCCGACGCCACGAACGAAGGTCGAACGGTTGCGAGCGGCTCACCGTCCATGCCCCTAACAACAAGAGCCACTCGGCTCCGCCCAGCCAGTTGGTGCACAGCACGGCCGCGCCTCCCGCCGCCGCCACGAGCCACCACAGCGGCCTGCCGCGCTCCCAGGCGATCATCACCACCACCCACACCGCCGGCAGCAGCGCCAGCGCCGCCAAGTGCGGTCCCTCCCCGTACACGACCAGGTTCTGCAACCGGCGCGGCCCCCAGACGCTCCCCATATCCCGGGCCAGAGCCGGCATCCACCAGGCCGAAGGCGAAATCAAGGAGTAAAAGAGCCCGCTCAGAAACCCCCAAGCCCACCCTCCCGTAAGCCTCCTCGCCAGCAGAAACACCGCGGCCGGTCCCAGCGCGTACGCCACAGCGCAGCAAATGTGATAGGCGTGCGCCGCTGTGAATCCTCCTGCCGCGGCCAGCAGCGCGGCTGCTGCCGGAAACAAGGGTGGGTACACGTTCTCGAAGGGGATGCCGTTGTACCACAACGGGAACCAGCTCAAATCCCGCCAGTTCTCCTGAATCCAGCGGGTCTGCGCGATGCGTGCGCCCTCAATCGAGCCCATTTGGGCCAGCCACTCGATGCCCAGCAGCCGTCCCGCCACCCACAGGTTGAGTCCAAACAGACCCACGGCGGCCGCCGCGCCCTTCGGCCAGGAAAGCTTCATTCCGACCCCAGGTACAGGAACCGCGCGATGAACAGCGCTGTCAGGACGTACACCAGCCAGTTCACTTTCCGGAACTCGCCGCGCAAGATCTTCAGCAGAGTATAGGCCGTGAACCCAAAAGCGATGCCGTTGGCGATGCTGAACGTCAGCGGGATCGCGGTCATCGTCAGGAACGCCGGAACCGCCAGCGCCGTATCGGACCAGTCAATCTCGCTGATGTGCGAGATCATCAGGCACCCGACGATGATCAGCGCCGGCGCGGTGGCGGCCGCCGGAATCACCCCAAACACCGGCGCCACGAACAGCGCCACAAGAAACAGCAGTCCCGAAACAATGGAGGACACCCCGCTCCGGCCCCCTGCCACCACCCCCGCCGCGCTCTCAATGTAGTTCACCACCGTCGAGGTCCCCGCCAGCGCCCCCACCATGGTCGCCGTCGAGTCGGTCACCAGGATCCGGCTGATCCGCGGGATCCGGTTGGCTTCATCGAACAGCCGCGCCTTTTTGCCGACCGCCACCAGCGTCCCCACGTTGTCGAACAGGTCGATAAAGAAGAACACGAAAACGATCTCGATGAAGCCGAGTTCGAGCGCATGCGGCAGGTCGAGCTGGAAGCTCGTCGAGGCGATGTCGCTGAACCGGTACATCTGCGGCTTCCACTCCAGCAGCCCGAACACCGCCCCCAGCGCTGTGGTCCCCAGAATCCCAATCAGCATCGCGCCCTTGACGCCCCAGGCCAGCAACGCGGCGATGCCTATCAGTCCTGCCACCGCCAGCAGTGTGTGCGGTTCCCGCAAATTGCCCATGGCGACCGTCGTCGACGGGCTGGCCACAATAATCCCAGAGTTCCGGAATCCGATCAGGGCCAGCAGCAGCCCGATGCCTGCCGCAATCGACGAATACAACTCCGTGGGTATGGACCGCACCACCTGCCGGATCACTCCGCCCAGTGTCAGCACCAAAAACAACAAGCCAGATAGGAAGACAGCTCCGAGCGCCACCTGCCATGGAATCCCCATGCCCTTCACCACCACATAGGTGAAATAGGCATTCAGCCCCATGCCCGGCGCCAAAGCGATCGGATAGCGCGCCAATGTGCCCATCAGGATGCTGCCCAGCCCCGCCGATAGACACGTCGCCGCCACCACCCCCGCAAACGGCATCCCCGCTTCGTGCAGGATGGACGGGTTGACGAAGATGATGTAGGCCATCGTTACGAAGGTCGTAACACCGGCCAGGATTTCGGTGCGCCAGTTGGTGCCCAGCTCCGCGAATTCGAAATACCGCTCCAGACGTTGCCGCACCTCGATATCCATACCAAATCCGGAACGCCGCCGGGGAACTCAGCGGCTCAGCATCTGCCGCGCCCGTTGGAACACCGCCCTCAGCATCGCCTCGGTGAGCCGCCCGGTGGACGTATTCTGCTGGCTCGGATGATAGGAACTGATCAGCACGGGCAGATGGCCGCCCAGCCTGTGCACCCGGTTGTGCCCGAAGGAGAATGCGGAGCGGCGCTCGATGGCGCCTTGCTCCTGGAGAACCGTCAAATACGCGTCGAAGGCGATCCGCCCCAGGGCCACCACCACACGCACATTGGTCAACAGCTCCAACTCCGCCGCCAGGAAGCGCCGGCAGGTCCGGATCTCCTCCGGCGTAGGCTTGTTGTCCGGCGGGGCGCAGCGTACCGCCGCTGTGATGTAGGCATTGTAAAGCTCCAGCCCGTCGTCGCGCGACCGGCTCAGCGGCTGGTTCGCAAACCCGGTCGCGTGAAGCACCTTGTAGAGAAAGTCGCCGGAGCGGTCGCCCGTGAAGATGCGGCCGGTGCGGTTGGCCCCGTGGGCCGCGGGCGCCAAACCTATGATCAGCAGCTCCGCGCCAGGGTCGCCAAAGGACGGGATCGGCCGCCCCCAGTAATCCCAGTCGCGGTACGCGCGCCGCTTCACCGCCGCCACCTGCCGGCAGTGGGCGATCAGCCTCGCACAGCGCGTGCACCGGATCACCTGCTGCTGCAACTCCTCGAGACGCCGTGCCGCTTCCACCTGCGGCGCAGTCTTCCCGGATGCTGGCGCCTGACCCTGCAAGGCTCTCACCCAAACGATGGTAGCAAGGCCGCCCTCGACCGATCCCGCCCCGCCGGCCCTGTCTTCTGTAGGGGCGGATCGCCTTGTCCGCCCAGCCGCCCAAGCCTCCCTCTCTACTACTAACCCACAGATTCTTCTCTCCGCGCGAAGTTTTTCATGTCGCCACGGGAGCGAGTTGCCGGCGAGACCCCAAACCGCCGTCCCCGTTTCGTTGCGGCTCTCCCGTGCTGTGGTGCAGGCTGCTCTTGTGGGGCAGGCTTTCTAGCCTGCGGCCGGCATTCCTGCCGGCCTTGGCCCCCGTGGGGCCCGCCCCCCCCCCCCCCGCCCCCCCCCC
>JAIMAR010000133.1 GCA_023511855.1 Bryobacteraceae bacterium | reverse complement strand
CAAAGCACCAGTCCACGCCCCCGGCAGGACCCCGGAGGCGACTGCCGTCAAGCCTCAGAAATCCAGCCGCCCGTTGAGCTGAATCTGACGCGTGCTTCCGCTTGCGTTCTGCGAGGTCAGCCTGCCGAAGTTGCTGCTGGTGGGGTCCGTATTTGCGCCGCCAAAGTTGGTGTGATTGGTCACGTTCATGGCGTCGGCCGAAAAGCTGAACCGCACCCGCTCGCCGATCCGGAATTCACGCTTAATCTGCATGTCAAGCGTCCAAAGGGAGGGGTTGCGCAATGCCGTAATCTGCAGGGGGAAGACCCGCACGTGGTAAGCGGTGGGCTGCATGGCGCTCCGGCCTTCGAAGCCGACGAAGTCGGACGGGATGGCTCCTGTACCCGTTCGATACGAAATGCTGGGATCGAACCACAAATGAATATCCTTGGAGTTGACTTCGTTGTGCTTGAGCAGTTCTCCCAGCCTGTTCAGGTCGCCATAGAAAAAGCGATTGCCGAAGCTGAGCGGGGTCCCGTTCTGGTATTGATAGACCCAGCTGGTCTGCCAGCCGCCGACGATATAGCGCAACGGGGAGTTGTTGACCCACTTGCGCCCGCTGCCGAAAGGCCATTCATAGATGGCCGTCCAGGCGATGCGGTGCGGGCGGGTATTCCCATTTTCAATCCAGTAGGGATAGCCCATCTCAAACTCGTTGGCGCGGGCGGTGTTGCGGCTGTAGGTCCGGGTGTAAGCGAAATTCGCGTTCAGCCCGTTGCTCATGCGCCGGTTAAAAGATACTTGCAGGTCATGGTACTTGGACTTCTGGTCGAAATCCGCGCGTTTGGCGTTGGGGGGGATGCCGGTCAGACTGGTGAAGTTGGGGTAGGCGCGCAGCAGTTGCTGGCGTTGCAAGGTCGTGGCGGTGAAGCGGCCCACAGTGCTCAAAAAGTTGTACAGCGCGGGGTTGGAGGTTTGCAGCGGAGCGAGGTTGGTAATGCGGAACGGGTTTGGGAACGTCGCCGTGAGATAGCTGAACTGCGCGTCGTCCCGGACGTTTCCTTTGGACCAGTACTGCTCCGGCAGGTAACTCAGGGTCACGCTGCCGGGCAGGCGGGACCAGGAGCCGTTGTAGGAAACCTCAATCATCATCGTCGGGGTGATCTCCCGTTGCAGGCTGACCCGCCAGCGCTGGGACCAGTCCGCATTGATGTCGCGCGGAGTAATGCCGACGCCGCTGCCCTGGAGAATATCCTGGCCCATGGCGTTGCCGAAGGGTTCATTCCAGCGGGTGCCGTCGGCCCGGATCGGGAAGGGATCGTTGAGCACCGTCTTGCCGGCAGCCAGATTGGCGGTGGCGCCGATGCCACAGCAGAAGGTCAGCCCGTTGTCGCTGGTGATGATGGTGCTGGTGGTGCGGCTGTATCCGTTTTGCCCTGGACGTCCGGCCAGCGTCGCCCGCCTCGAGTCATACGCCCACGAGTAGCCTCCGCGGATCACGGTCTTGTTATTGAACGAGTAGACCACGCTGGCGTTGGGCATGAAGTTGTGCAGAGCGTCGGTGAAGGAATCGGGCTGTCCCTGCGCCCCGAGATAATACGTTCCGCCCATCACCTTGAACTGGCTGGCGGGCAGCTCGGGGATAGGGCTCTGAGCGTATGCGGCTTCCACCAGCGCCGCGAACGGCGGACGGTAGTTGAAGTCAAAGCCGCCGTTGAGACCCCGGTTGAAGCGCTCCCGGATGCCCGACTCATACTGGTAGCGGAGGCCGAACCCCACCCGCAGCCGGCTGCTCAGGCGCAAGTCATCCTGAATGTAGAAGGCGCGGTAACGCGTGGTCCAGTAGGCGGAGGCATTGGTCGGATAGGTGGCGCTGTACGGCAACCCCAGCAGGAACGAGGCGAAGGCGAGGCCGTGATTGGATGCCGTGGTTGTGTTGTCTTGGGCGCGCACGAAACGGTTGTCGAAGGCGTACGAGCCGCTGCTCGTGCCCGCTGCGGGCGGGAACGCATACGCGTAGCGGCGTTCTTGCCAGCCGTACTTCAAGGAGTGATTGCCAAGGACGCTGTTCATGCCGGCCTTCGCTTCGAACGTGGTGCCGATGTCGCCGAGCTGCGGGTAACTGGCCGCGCCCCGGGCGCCCGGGTAGCTGGCGATCCCGCTGATGTTGAAATCCGGAACCTGGGTGAACCGGCCGGCCCGCTCGTCGATATACTTGGGGAGACCGAGATCGCTGGCCTTATAGCTGACCTGGACTTTTTTCAATTCCGGGTCCGAGCCGTTGGCGAAACGGCTGAAGTTAACCCCCAAGTTCAGCAGATGCCTCGCGCTCAGGGTATACATGTAGTCGAGGCTGGCGCCCTTGGAGTATCGCCACAAGGACTGGCTCATCAGCCCCTTGAGTGGCGTGATGGCCGCCCAGTCGTACTCGTCCGAGTGGCGGTCGTTCCAGATGTACTTGCCGAAGATCCGGTGCCGTTCGCTGGCGTTGTAATCGATGCGGGCGGTCACGTTGCCGCCTTCATCAATGAAAGGCCGGTAGCTGGGATACCAGTTGTTGATCCCCTCCACGGTCACCAAACCGGGCACGTTGTTCGGCTCCGGATACAGGCGCTTCCACCAGGTCCATGCGGGATTCAGGATCGGCACTTGGTTGTTGGGGAAGGGAGTGCGCACCACCCGGCTGCCGCTCTGGCGGGCTGAGCGGGGATCGTATACCGTGTACTTGACCGGATCGATGGCCAGAATGTCCGAGAAGTCGCCGTTGCGCCAGGGCATATTGGGCACCGTGAATGCGGCCGGCTCGACGCGGCTGGACTTAATCGCCGAATAGTTGAAGAAGAAGAACAGCTTATCGCGGCCGTCCACAATCTTCGGAATATAGACAGGCCCGCCGATGCTGCCCCCGTACTGGTTGTAGCGTCCCGGCGGCTGCTTGGGATCGCTAGGCTTTTTGCGTCCGGCGGCGACATCCGCCTCCCAAGCCAGGCGGGTGAAGTGCAACAGCGAGTTCCACCTCTGCTGCTGGTGCTGTTCAAACAGCGAGCCGTGGAGCTGGTTGGTTCCGCTTCCGCTCACCATGTTCACAACCGCGCCGCCCGTGTAGGCGTAAGACGCGTCCAGCGGCAAGGTTTCCAGGCGGAACTCCTGGACGGCGTCCACGTTCGGAACGAAACCGACGCGCCCACCGGTGCCGGTCACGGGCGCGCCGTCGATCGTGTATTCATTGCTGCCGATCGCGCCCATGGTGTTGAAGCTGGAAGTTCCCGCATGATCGAACCAGCGGGTGTAACCGGGGGTCCCGGTGTACTGCATGCCCGCCGTCAGCGCCTGAAGGATCAGAGGGTTCAGGGCCGGGAATGGAAGGTCGCGGAGTTCGCGCGTATCCACGACCCGCCCGCCGGAAGCGGACATGGTGTCCAGCAGCGGGGCTGCCGCGGTCACTTCCACGGTTTGCGTCACTTGGCCGACCTCCAGCCCCAGCGGCACGCTCACCCTCCCGGCCACCTGGAGTTCAATCCCGCTCCTTACCAGCTTCTTGAAGCCAGTGGCTTCGACCGTGATGGAGTAAATGCCGGGGTTGAGGAGGTTCACCTCGAAATACCCGGCCTCATTGGTCTTGGTCCGATTCGCGACGTTGGTCTCGGTATTGGTCACCGTGACCGCAGCGCCGGGAACCACGCCGCCTTGGGGATCTGTCACCGTACCGGCGATGGTCCCGCGGGATTCCTGGGCGAAGCAGACCACGCTCGCCAGCAGGACCATGAAGACTGTTGTTGCAATGGTGAATCGCATGGTTGAGTTCCTCACGAACCGTGCGGGCGAAGCTGCCCCCGCCTGCAACGGGTTAGGTTATCCAATTAACTGAGTTTGCAGGGCGAGGCGGGCAGGCTTGCGGCGGAGCCGGTCTGCTTTTCTGAACGCGGACCATGGCGCTGTCCCTCCTCGTCTGCGACCCGTAACCTCTACGCCGGGGTGCGAATGCGCCCCACTAATTCAGCGACAAAGTCAACCCAATTATACGGCTGATTTAAGTCGGGGACAAGACTATTCCGGCGTCGTGAAGCTGTTCCAAAATCCCGTCAAGGTACATCTACAATGAAACTCTGTCAGCTCGGCGATACTGAGAGCTGGCTGAAAGTCTATCGGGAGATGAGGATCGGACTGTAGTCGGCCCGAACCTGCGACCCACCGCACCGGGGCCTGCCCCAGCCAGTTAAGGTAGTGCCATGCGGGTGTTCCGTCGAAGGCTAATGGAGTGGTTTGACGAAAAGGCGCGGGATCTGCCCTGGCGGCGCACGCGCGACCCCTACCGCATCTGGGTCTCCGAGATCATGCTCCAGCAAACCCGCGTGGCGGCGGTGATCCCCTACTATGAGCGATTCCTGGAACGGTTCCCGGATGTGCGCGCGTTGGCCTCCGCCGAAGAATCGGAGGTGCTGGCGCTGTGGAGCGGGTTGGGCTACTACAGCCGGGCGCGCAACCTGCTCCGCGCCGCCCGCATGATCCACGAATCTGAGCGCTTTCCGCGCAGCTACGAAGAGCTTCGCGCGCTGCCCGGAGTCGGAGTATACACGGCGGCGGCCATCGCCAGCATCGCCTTCGGCGAGCCCCGAGCTGTGGTGGACGGCAACGTGCGCCGGGTGCTCAGTCGCCTGAGCTGCGGCGCCGAAGATCCCGCCGGGCTGGCCCAGAGGCTCCTGGACCGGCAGCGTCCAGGCGATTTCAACCAGGCGCTGATGGAGCTGGGCGCGGAGGTGTGCCAGCCGCGTTCCCCCCGCTGCGATGTTTGTCCCGTAGAGCGTTACTGCCAGGCCCGCAAGCAGGGCCGCCAATCGGAATTCCCCGAACGGCGGCCGCGCCCCCCTCGGCAGCGTCTCCGCCTGACGCTGGCTCTGGTAAGCAGGCGCGGCGGGATCCTGTTCGTGCAGGAGAACGGATTCTGGAACCTGCCGCAACTGGGAGGACTGACGGGCTTCGACAAGGGCAGGGAAGTGGGCCGGTTCCGCCATTCGATCCTCAACCGGGATTACGAGGTCACCGTTGTCGAAGGCAAGCTAGGTGAAGCGCCGGCCGGCTCAAGGAACTTGCGGCCGCAGGAATGGGCCCGTTTGCCACTGGCGACGCTGGCCCGCAAGGCGCTGGCGATTTGGTTGAGAAAAGCCGGGCCGGAAACGCACTAATCTCATAGCGCTCACTCCATGAGGGAACGGCTGTGCTTCGTGGCCGCCGTGCTGGCAGGCCTCTGCTTCGGCGCCGAAACGGATTGCAAGCCGAATGCGCCATGCTATTCGGCTGCCTCCGTTGCCAACATCGCCAGCGGCGAGGCTGGGGCTCTGGCCCCGAACACTTTGGCCCGGATCATCGGAACCGTGTTGGCCTTCTCCGAGCGGGGCTTGCTGGCAGGCGACGCCGCCGGCTGGGAGCTGCCGATCCTGCTCGGCAATACGGGCGTCCATGTGCTCATCTCCGGCATCCCGGCGCACCTGTTCTATGTAGGCCCCTCCCAGATCAACTTTCTGGTGCCGAGCAACCTTCGGGCGGTCGAGGTCGACCTTCAGGTGGTGCGCCAGGGGGTGGCCGGTCCTCCGGTCCGGCTGCGGTTGAGGGAGGAAGCTCCCGCGCTGTTCCTAAAGGACCCCCAATACGTCATCGCTTCGCACCTGGACTGGTCGTTGGTGACCGCTGATGCGCCGGCACGTCCCGACCAATGGTTCGTCTTATGGGCAACGGGGCTCGGCAGGACCAATCCGGATGCGCAATACGGCCAGATCCCAAGGGAAGCGGCCAAACTGGCGCGCAAGGATGAGTTCCGGGTCTATCTGGACGGAGTTCCGGTCGCCCCCGAGCGCGTGAACTACGTCGGACTTGCGCCCTTGTGCGCGGGCCTCTACCAGATCAACGTGCGGGCCCCGGCGACGGCTCACCCCGATCCGGAAGTGCGCATCGGAGTTGGCGAGAGCCTGAGTCCGGCGGGCACCCGCATTCACCTGCGGCCGTAGCGCTGCCCACCTCTTTCGTAACCCTTTTCATAAGAAATCCGTTCCATACAGTGTGGCCTATAATGGGCGTGGGGAGAAAGTTATGTTCTGGCGCATCGTAACCCTGGCAGTCATCGGCTGCGGGCTGACATTGGCTCAGCAAATGCAGCCCGCGCAGACTCCGGAAAAAGAAGCCGGAGGCTGGAGACAGGCGGCGGAGCCGGCCCCCGGCGAAATCGTGGTTCCGCCGGGCACGCGCATCCCCCTGAGTCTGATCAACAGCATCAGCACCAAGAACTCCGCCGAAGGCGACCGAGTCTACCTGGAGACCGTGTTCCCCGTCTTGGCCGATGGCAAGATCGTGATTCCGCCCGGCAGCTATGTGCTGGGCACCATCACCGAGAGCAAGCGGCCGGGCCGGGTCAAGGGAAGGGGAGAGCTGTATCTGCGCTTCGACTCGTTGACTTTGCCCAACGGCGTGACGCGCGACTTCCGGGCCCGCGTCGGAAGCCTCGACGGATCCGCCAAGGAAGAACTGGACCGTAAGGAGGGCCGGATCAGCAGCGACACCAACAAGGCAGGCGATGCGCAGACCGTCGCGACCGGGGCTTCCGTGGGCGCCTCCGTGGGCGCTATCGCGGGCAGCGCTTCCGGAAACACCGTGCGCGGACTCGGCATCGGCGCGGCCGCCGGCGCGGCCGCCGGAGTGATGGGCGTGCTATTGAGCCGTGGGCCCGACGTGGTGCTGAACCGCGGAACGACCCTGGAGATGATTCTGGACCGGCCGATCACTTTTTCCGCCGAAGAACTCGATTTCAGCTCCGCTCCCGGACGGCGGTCCCAACTTGCGCCGCCGCCACCGGAAGGGAGCAGCGAACGCCGGGGGACGCTTCGCACTCCTGGCCGCCTCGGCCGCGTCTGGCCGTAAGGTTCATCCGCTCCTCAGAGCGACAAGCGGCGCAGCCGGAGCGAGTTGGCGATCACCGACACCGAGCTGAAGGTCATGGCCGCGCTGGCCAGCATGGGGCTTAGCAACAGGCCAAACCAGGGATAGAGGATTCCCGCCGCCACCGGCACGCCCAGTAAGTTGTACACGAAGGCGAAGAACAGGTTCTGGCGGATGGTCCGCATCGAGGCCCGGCTCAGCTTCCGCGCCCGGACCACTCCCCATAAATCGCCCTTCACCAGAATGACCGGCGCGCTCTCCATCGCCACGTCCGTTCCCGTCCCCATGGCGATGCCCACGTCCGCCTGCGCCAAAGCGGGTGCGTCATTGACGCCGTCGCCCAAAAAAGCGACCACCCGGCCTTGCGCTTGAAGCTCTCCGACGATCTTGGCCTTGTCTTCCGGGAGTGCGCCCGCGCGGACCTCGTCGATCCCGAGTTCTCGAGCAACCGTGGCTGCCCGCTCCGGCTGGTCGCCGGTGACCATCAGGATCCGCAAACCCTCGGCGTGAAGAGCGGCCACGGCAGCCTTGGCGCCGGGCTTGATCGGATCTTCAAAGCGGAGCGTAGCCGCAAGGCGGCCGTCCACAGCTACTCCTACTTCATCAAACACATTCGATTTAATCTCTAATGAATTAAAAAAACGATAAGTTCCAATCGCGACATTCCGCCCTTCTACGATTCCCGTCACGCCCTGGCCCGGCCTGTATTGGAATTCGGTCGCCTCCGGCAGTGGCCCTTCAGCCGCCGCCAGGATCGCCTCCGCTAAAGGATGCTCGCTAGAGCGCTCTAAGGCCGCAGCCAGCCGCAAGACCTCGGCTTGATCAAAACCGGGCTGAGTTTGGATAGAGACCAGCCGCGGCTTGCCCTCCGTCAGTGTCCCGGTCTTGTCCACGACGAGAGTATCCACCTTCTGGAGGGTTTCCAAGGCTTCGGCATTGCGGACCAGCACGCCCGCATGAGCGCCCCGGCCCACGCCCACCATCACTGCCATCGGGGTCGCCAGTCCCAAGGCGCAAGGACATGCGACGATGAGCACGGCCACGGCGTTGACAAGCCCGTGCAAGAAACGGGGCTCCGGTCCAACGGCGGCCCAAACGGCAAAAGTCGCAACCGCAGTCAAGACCACCGCCGGGACGAAGATGCCGGCCACCGTATCCGCTAATCTCTGCACCGGTGCGCGCGAACGCTGCGCCTCGGCCACCAGCCGGATGATCCGGGCGAGCACTGTATCGGCTCCGACGCGCTCAGCCCGAAAGACGAAGCTGCCTGCACCGTTCAGCGTCCCGCCCGTCACCGGGTCTCCCGGACTCTTTTCCACGGGAACCGGCTCGCCGGTGAGCATGGATTCGTCGACAAAGCTGCTCCCGCTTTCAACTATCCCATCCACGGGAATGCGCTCTCCGGGAAGAACCCTCAGCCGGTCGCCGGTCCCGACTTCCGCGACGGGGACCTCGGCCTCGGAACCGTCTGCGTGGATGCGGTGCGCGGTTGCGGGTGCCAGGTTCATCAGCGCCCGGATGGCATCCGCCGTGCGCGCGCGGGCCCTCAATTCCAGCACTTGGCCGAGCAGGACCAGAGTGGTGATGACGGCCGCCGCTTCGAAGTAGACCGCCGGTCCGCCGCCGTGGCCATGCGCCGATGCCGGGAGCAGACGAGGGAAGATCCACGCCACCAAGCTGTACAAGTATGCCGCGCCAACCCCCAACGAGATGAGGGTGAACATGTTCAAGTGGCGATTTCGAATTGAACTCCATCCTCTTATAAAAAAAGGAAATCCTGCCCACACAACCACCGGTGTGGTCAAGATCGCCTGAAGCCAGGCCAAGCCCAGTCCTGACATCGCCAAAACCAACACCGGCAAGCTCAGAGCGGCGCTGATCCAGAACCGCCGCCGCATGTCGGCAAGCTCTGGGTTGTCTGCCATGGACGGCTCCGGCAGCTCCGGCTCGAGCGCCATTCCGCATTTGGGGCATGCGCCGGGTCCCTTCTGGCGCACCTCGGGGTCCATGGGGCAGGTATACCAGGCGCCGGGCGGAGCGGCAGTTTGGACCGGAGCTGGAGAGAGGAAGCGTTCCGGCTCAGCCCGGAAGCGCTCCAGGCAGCGCACGTTGCAGAAATAATACGTTACGCCCTTGTAAGTGTGGCTGCCCGCGGCGGAGTCCGGATCAACGAGCATTCCACAGACCGGGTCCCGGAAGACCGGCTGCGCGGGCGCCGGGGTTCCGCCGATGGAGACCAGACCCTTGGGAGGTTCGCGGTCCATTACTAGTGCTGATTCAAAAAAGCTCGCGCGGGTTTCGCGCTACTTGCGCTGGAGTTCGGCTTCCAGAGCTTCCAATTCCTTGCCGGCCTCGGCCCAGCGCCCTTGGCCGGCCAGCTCGCGGTAGCGGTTCAGATGCTTCCGGATGTTCTCCAGGCGCGCGTCGGCGGAGGGCGGTGGAGGGGGCGGCGCTCCGGCAGCTGCCGCGGCGGCTTGGGCCATGGCGGAGGGCCGCAAAGAGGCGGGCGTGATGCCGGCCAGCTCTCCCAAGGCCTCCTCATAAGTGTCTCGGTAGATGAGAGTATTGCCCATGGCCAGAACCACCTTGCGAAGCTGGGGCATGCGGGCCTCGGCGGCCTGGATGTAGATGGGCTCCACATAGAGGAAGGTGTCCTCGATGGGGAGCACCAGCATTTGGCCGCGCAGCACTTGCGAACCTTGCTGGTTCCACAGCGTCAAGTCCTTGGAGATGACCTGATCCTGGTTGACCCGCGCCTCGATTTGCATGGGACCAAAGATCAGTTCCTGTTTGGAGAGCGTGAGGAACAGCAGCTCACCCAGATGCGGGCCGTCGCAGCGGGCGACCATCAGGCCGATCATGTTGTCTTTGTTGCGAGGAGTGAAGGGCAGGATGAGCAGGAACTCGGCCTGATTGCTGCCCGGCAGGGTTGCGACGACGTAGACGGGGGCGACCGGCTGAGGCCGGGTGTCCTGTCCCATCACATTGCGCGCGATATCCCAGAGATCTTCCTTGTTGTAGAAGGCTTGGGGATCGAGCATGTGGAAAGTGCGGTAGATTTCCGCCTGGGCGCGGAAGAGGGTTTCTGGGTAGCGCGCATGTGCGCGCAGGTCGGCGGGCATCGCGGATTCGGGCAGGAAGAGCTTGGGGAAGATCCGCTGATAGGCCTGAATGATGGGATCCTTGGGGTCGAAGATATAGAGGCGGACCATCCCGTCGTATGCGTCGACGGTAGCCTTCACGGAGTTGCGTATGTAGTTAAATCGCCCAATTCCCCGGGCGGTGATGGAGGCGGAGTAAGGATGCGCCGCCGAGACGGTGTAACCGTCCACGGTCCAGACCAGGCGTCCCGCTTCGGTGAGGACCAGATAGGGGTCCGGGTCCCACTGAATGAAGTTGGCCAAGGAGGCGAGCCGCTCGCGCACGTTGCGCCGGATCATCATGCGGCTTTCAGGGGTCAGGTACTGGGTCAGGAGAATGTTGTAGTCGCCTTGGCGCAGCGCAGCGGCGACGCGCAGCCAGAAAGAGGAAATGGGGAAGCCGCCTTTGCCGTCGTATGTCGTGAAGACGTTTTCGGCGCCGGAAGGGTAGCTGAACTCGCGCTGTGCAGTGCGGACGAAGACCGGCTCGTGGACAACCTCGCCGTAGTAGAGCTCGGGCCGGGTGAGCTTCAGACTGGTGGTGCGGACCTGAGGGGGAGCGTCCTGGACGAACAGCACCGGCAGCCCTTCGGCCGTGATGCGGTTGGCCTCGGCCATGACCATCCCGTAGCCGTGCGTGTAGATGAAGTGAGGGTTGATCCAGCGGGTCTGCGCGTCCGCAAGCTGGCGGATGTCGAGCTCCCGGGGGGTGAGCATGACCTGGCGGAGCTGCCCGTCGATGATGTAGCGGTCCACGTCGGTGTCGGCAAAAACGTAGTAGGGACGCAGAGCCTGAATCTGGGTGATGGTGTCATGGAAGGCGCGCCAGTCCCAGAGACGGACGTTGTCGAGCAGCGGCTTGTGCTTGGCGAAGTC
>JAIMAR010000132.1 GCA_023511855.1 Bryobacteraceae bacterium | reverse complement strand
CCTGTACCAGACCAGGTGGCCGCGCGTCAGCCCGGCAATCGGACCCCCACCACTCGCTTCGTACGTAGCGGTCCAGAGCTGCACGAACACAAAGATCACCAGCGCCATGAACGCGGCGTTCACCACGATGTCGCGGGTGTACATCAGGCCGGAGAGCGCCGTGGCACTCAGGATTGCGCCGTACTTGGCGAGCTTTCTCATGGCGCCCCTCCGTCCGCCTTTTCCGTTCTTGACGCAGAAGCCTCAGCAGTCACAGCAGGCGCTGTACGCGTGTCCCTGCCGCGGGCCGCGCCGCGGCCGGCGTAGATCGCCGCGATGATCTCCTCCAGCGGGGGGTCGGAGATGGTCACATCGGCGACGCGGCAGGCAGCGAGGATACGCCCGACCACCACTTCGATCGACTGCCGCGCTGTCTCCACCTCGAGGGCCAGTACGTAGTCCTCCCGGTGCACGACCCGCACGCCGGGTAGCTCTGTCCCGATGGTCTGTGCCAGCGCCTCATCCACCGGCTCCTCCAGCTTGAGCTCGATGACCTTGGTCGGGATGAAGCGGCGCTTGAGCGCATCCATGCTGTCGTCGAAGATCACGCTCCCGTAGGTGATCACGATGACCCTCCGGCAGAGCTGCTCGATGTCGCCTGCGTCGTGTGATGTCAGGAACACCGTCGTGCCTTCGGACGCGTTCAGCTCGCGCAAGTGGGCGCGGATGCGCTGCCGCGCCACCACGTCGCCCGGTTGAAGACCAGAGCGGATGCTGGCCCAAATGAAATTGCGCGGCCCCAACTCCACCTCCCGGACCGTCCAGCCGTCCGGACCGCGCACATACACGTACGGCTTCTGCTCCGCGCCGTCCTGAAACACCGCCTCCCGCGGCACCACCAGCGCCTTGGGAACGCTCTCCAGCACAACGTCCGCGCTTCCCGACAAGTCGGGGATCACGCGCGGATCGCTCTTCAGCAGCCGCAGAGTCACCGGGATTTCCTTGACATACTCCGTGCGAAACCCGCTTTGCCGGGTGATGGCTCCCACCGCCGCCACCTCCGCCGGCAACGTCAAGCCGGGAAAGGCATCGATGCGGACCTCCGCCTTTTGCCCGACTCGGATCATCTGGGCATCCACTTGGTTGACCGTGGCGTTGAGCACCATGGAGCTTAGGTCCACGATCTGCATGATCGGCTGCCCAATGCCGACCTGATCCCCGACTTTGATCTGCTCGGCCTGCGCCGCGCCGCGGCGTTGAATCGTCTGAATTACGACCAGCCCTTCAATCGGCGCCCGCAACGTCATCTTCTCGACGTTGGCCTCCATGCGCTTCAACTCCGCCATGGATTCCTGCAACGCGAGCAACTGGGCACGGTATTGCGCCTTCAGCGACGCCTCCATCAGCGGGACTTCCTTTAGAACCTGCTGGTAGGTCGCCTCGGCTTCCTCGGCCTGAAGGCGAAAGTTCTCCGCATCGATCGCCGAGCGCACCGGCGCCGTCTGGACGTTCAACAGGGCGGTATCCAAATCGGCCCGGGCGTCCTTAATCCCTTGATTGTGGCTGCGCCGGGCCACTTCAATGCTGGCCTCCAGCGTGGCCATGTTGGCCTGGTTCTGCCGCACCGTGGTCCGGAAGTCCTCCAGGCGCGTCCGCATCTCTTCCACGTCGAAACTGACCAGAGGATCCCCGGGCTTGACTATGGTCCCCGGCGCCACCATGGAAACGATGGTCAGTCCGGGGCCTTCCTGCCCGCCGCGGCCCATGCCCATGCCGCCCGGGCCGCCGCCGACCCGGCCCACGCTGACGCCTCCGCCTCCGCCGCCCCGGCCGCTCATCCGGGCCGCGGTGGTTACCTCAGTCCTCACTTCCCCCAGGGAAGTGCCCCGACCGCCCCGCATCTGGGGTGTCGTAATCAGGGCAAAGTTGCGGGCCGCCGTCGTTCCGGTCAGCCGGACCGTCCGCGTCAGATCCGTCACCACGGCCGTGCCCGTGGGCACGCCCAGCGCCGTCGCCCCGCCCCCGGTGGCCGGCTGGGGCTGCACCGCCCGAAAATAGTACAACGCCGCCGCCCCCGCCGCCGCCACAACCGCTACGGCGATCCACCACCTCCGGCGGGGCTTGACCGGCGGCGGCGCGACCGGCTGTGGCCGCAAAGGCTCACGTTCAGGGCGTGGCGCAGGAGCAGGGATTCCACTCGTCATATCGGGGCTTTTCATGGCCGCAGGCGGTTACCGGGAAAGACTCCCTCCCGCCCGTCTGCAACCTGTCCTCAGCTTATAAAGACGACCACCGGTCCTTAAAGGTTATCCCAGAGGGACTTCCGACCCCCAGCCTCCTCTAACTGCTCATTGCCGCCAAAAACTCGGCGTTGTTGCGGGTCTTGCTCAGCTTATCCAACAACAACTCCATGCACTCCACAGGGGACAATGGGCTCAATACTTTACGGAGAATCCAGACCCGGTTCAACTCTTCTTTCGGTTGCAGCAGCTCCTCCTTGCGGGTGCCGCTCTTGTTGATGTCGATGGCCGGGAAGATCCGCTTGTCGACCAGCTTCCGGTCCAGATGGATCTCCATGTTACCGGTGCCTTTGAACTCTTCGAAGATCACGTCGTCCATGCGGCTGCCGGTGTCAATCAAAGCCGTGGCGATAATCGTCAACGACCCGCCCTCTTCGACATTGCGGGCGGCGCCGAAAAACCGCTTCGGCCGTTGCAGCGCGTTGGAGTCCACGCCGCCGCTGAGCACCTTCCCGCTAGGCGGCACCACGGTGTTATATGCCCGCGCCAGGCGCGTGATCGAATCGAGCAGAATCACCACGTCCCGCTTGTGCTCGACCAGCCGCTTGGCCTTCTCGATCACCATCTCCGCCACCTGCACGTGCCGGCTGGCCGGCTCATCGAAGGTCGAGCTGATGACCTCGCCCTTCACCGAACGCTGCATATCGGTGACCTCCTCGGGCCGCTCGTCGATGAGCAGCACGATCAGCGTCACCTCGGGATGATTGATCGTGATCGAGTTGGCGATGCTTTGCAGCAGCATCGTCTTGCCGGTCCGCGGCGGCGATACGATCAAACCCCGCTGGCCCTTGCCGATGGGCGTCAGCAGGTCCATCACGCGCCCCGAGTAGTTGTCTTTGGTCGTCTCCATCCGCAGCCGCTGGTTAGGATACAGCGGCGTCAGGTTGTCGAAGAAGATCTTGTTGCGCGCTTCCTCGGGCGGCTCGAAGTTGATCGCATCCACCTTGATCAGCGCGAAGTACCGCTCGCCTTCCTTGGGCGGGCGGATCTGGCCGCTGACCGTGTCTCCGGTGCGCAGATCGAACCTCCGGATCTGCGAAGGCGACACATAAACGTCGTCCGGTCCGGGCAGGTAGTTGTATTCCGGGGCGCGCAGGAACCCGAAGCCGTCCGGCAGGCACTCCAGCACGCCTTCGGAGAAGATCAGGCCGCTTTTTTCCGCCTGCGCTTGAAGAATCTTAAAGATCAGCTCCTGCTTGCGCAGCCCGGCGGCGCCTTGCACACCGAAGTCGCGAGCGAGCTGGTTGAGCTGCTGAATGCTCATTTCCTTTAAAGCCACCAGGTCCAGCGTGGTCGTTCCCGAGACCGTGATTTGAGAACTGTTCTGGCCGCCCTGGCCGGAGCGTTTGCGCTGGCTGCGCGGCGGCGTGGCGGCTGTGGGCGTCTCCGGCGACGTTTCGGAAGACTTTGCCTCCTCAGCGGGAGGCGCAGCCGGAGTTTCGTTGGGTGTGGGTTGTTTGTCGAGTTCGTTTGCCAAGGTAACCTCTCTCGCCAGCCCTGCGGGCTGGTTTGCGTAAGCCGTATCCGGCGAAAGGATTAATGTAACTTTTCTTCTTTATGTGGCGCGGCGGTTTCCGCCTGGGCGCCGGCAGCCACCGGAAGCGATCCAATCTCGCGCTCCAAGGCCACCTTCAAGACCTCGTCCATGGACTCCACAAAGTGCAGCCGCATGTCCTTCCGGATGGCCTCCGGCACGTCAGGCAGGTCCTTCTCATTATCCCGCGGCAGAATCGCCTCATGGATGCCGTGCCGGTGCGCCGCCAGCAGCTTTTCCTTCAAGCCGCCGATCGGCAGCACCCGTCCCCGCAGGGTGATCTCGCCCGTCATCGCCACGTCATGCCGGACAGGGATACCCGCCAGCGCGCTGCAAATCGCGGTCGCGATGGTGATGCCCGCCGAAGGCCCGTCCTTGGGGATCGCGCCCTCCGGAACGTGCACGTGAATGTCCAGATGCCGGTAAAAATCCTTGGGCAGGCCCAACATCTGGGCCCGGCTGCGGATGTAACTCATGGCCGCGTGGGCCGACTCCTGCATCACATCCCCCAGCTTGCCCGTCGTGGTGAGCTTCCCTTTGCCTTCCATGATGGTGGCTTCGGTCGTCAGGATCTGGCCGCCCACCTCCGTCCAAGCCAGCCCCACGGCCGCGCCGATCTCGTTCTTCTTTTCGGCCATCAGCTCCCGGAACTTCAGGGGCCCAAGGAAATCCGGCACCAGCTCGGCGGTTACGACCACCGGTAAGCTCACCGGCTTGCCGTTCCGGTGCCCGGTCACCACCGCCCGCGCCACCTTCCGGCAGATGTTGCCGATCTCGCGCTCCAGGTTGCGCACGCCGGCCTCCCGCGTGTAGTACTGAATCAGCGTGGTCAGGCCCTCGTCGGTGAACTGCACCTGCTCTTTGGTCAGGCCGGTCTGCTGCATCTGCTTGCGCACCAGGAAGCGCTTGGCGATCTCCAGCTTTTCCAGCTCCGTGTAGCCGCTCAGCCGGATGACTTCCATGCGGTCTTGCAGCGCCGGCGGAATCGTATGCAGCACGTTGGCCGTGCAGATGAAGAAGACCTCGCTCAGGTCGTACTCGACGTCCAGGTAGTGATCCACGAACATGTAGTTCTGCTCGGGATCCAGCACTTCCAGCAGCGCCGCCGAAGGGTCGCCCCGGAAGTCTACCGACATCTTATCCACCTCGTCCAGCATGAAGACCGGATTGCGCGTGCCGGCCTTCTTCATCATCTGGATGATCTGCCCGGGCAGCGCGCCGATGTACGTCCGCCGGTGGCCCCGGATTTCAGCCTCGTCCCGCACGCCGCCGAGCGACATGCGCACGAACTTGCGTCCGGTGGCCCGCGCGATCGACATGCCCAGCGAGGTCTTGCCCACGCCCGGAGGCCCCACAAAGCAAAGGATCGATCCCTTGGGGTGCTTCACCAGCCGCCGCACCGCCAGGAACTCCAGAATCCGCTCCTTGATCTTCTCCAGCCCGTAGTGGTCCTCTTCCAGCACCTTCTCGGCGTAGTTCAGATCCCGGATTTCCCTGGTCTTCTTCTTCCACGGCACCGCCAGCAGCCAATCCAGGTAGTTGCGGGAGACTGTCGATTCGGCCGACATGGGCGGCATCCCTTCCAGCCGCTTCAGCTCCGAGATGGCCTTCTCTTTGGCCTCCGGGCTCATGCCCGCCGCTTCGATCTTCTTGCGCAGCTCGTCGTACTCGCTCTTCTCGCCCCGCCCCAGCTCCTTCTGGATGGCCTTGATCTTCTCGTTGAGGTAATACTCCTTCTGCGCCTTCTCCATCTGCCGCTTCACGCGGCCCTGGATGGTGCGGTCCACGTTCAGCTTCTCGATTTCGATGTCCAGCGTTTCCGCCACCCGCGTCAGCCGCTCGATCGGATCGAAGATCTCAAGCAGCTCCTGCTTTTCCTCGATGGTGAGTTGCAGGTTGGCGCCCACGGTGTCGGCCAGCCGCCCCGGATCATCCACCCGCACGGCGGCGATCATGGTTTCGTAGTTGACGTTCTGGCTCAGCTTCACGTACTGCTCAAACAGAGACGTAACTCGCCCCACCAGCGCGTCCAACTGCGGCCCCGGCTCCACTTTGTAGGAAACCGTTCGCACCACCGCCCGGAAAAAGCCCTCGTCGTCGCTGACCGAGACGATCTTGGCCCGCTCGACCCCCTCCACCAGAACTTTGATGTTGCCGTCCGGCAGCTTCAGGCTCTGAACGATGTTGACCACGGTTCCGACTTGATAGATCTCATCCGGCCGCGGCTCGTCCACCGAAGCGTCATGCTGGGTGGCCAGGAAGATCTTGCGGTCCCCCGCCAGCGCCTCCTCCAGCGCCCGCACGCTCGATTCCCTGCCCACCACAAACGGCGTCATCATGTGCGGGAAGATCACCACATCCCGCACCGGCATCATTGGCATCCGCTTTGTCTCGGACCGTTCTTTCGCCATTCCTAATTTTTCCCTACCCTTCGATCCGGCCCCCGTGCGCCCCTGGCTGCTGCATCTGACCCAAGCCCTCTGCCGGATGGCCTGGCCGCTCGGCCCCGCTGGCTCCCGTTGCCGCAGGCCCGCCTTCCTTACGGCGGATGCGGGGGTTTGCGTCTCTCACTGCCCCAAAGAAAGCGTACCGGCAGCCGCCCCAGATCTGCCCGCCAATCAGCCCGCTTTTTCCAGCAAGGCGAGGTTGATCTTCTGCGTCATGACTATCTCCTTGGTCACCAAAAACTCCCGGACCTTCCGGTAGCTGGGGAGATAATACATGAGATCGAGCATCAAGTCTTCGAGGATCATGCGAAGGCCCCGGGCGCCGACCTTACGTTCCAACGCCAGGGTGGCCACCGCTTCCAGCGCGTCGTCGCTAAACTTTAGTTTAACATTCTCGAATTCAAACAGGCGCTGATACTGCTTGATGATCGCATTCTTCGGCTTGGTGAGGATTTGAATCAGCGCTTCCTTGTCCAGGTCGCTCAGAACCGAGACTACCGGCAACCGGCCCACGAACTCCGGAATGAAGCCGAACCGGATCAGGTCGATCGGCTGGACCGCTTCCAGAATCGAGGTGTCGCGCCGGCTGCCGCCCCACTTGGCCCCGTCGGCGTGGTCCTCTTCCTGGCTCAGGAAGCCCATGGTCTTGCGGCCGATCCGCCGCGCCACCACTTTTTCCAAGCCGACGAACGCCCCGCCGCAGATGAACAAGATGTTGGTCGTATCCACGGGCGTGAATTCCTGATGGGGATGCTTGCGCCCGCCCTGCGGCGGCACATTGGCGATCGTCCCCTCCAGGATCTTCAGCAGAGCCTGCTGCACGCCCTCGCCCGACACGTCCCGGGTAATGGAAGGATTCTCATCCTTGCGGCCGATCTTGTCGATTTCGTCGATGTAGATGATCCCCTGCTGGCAGCGCTGCACGTCCCAGTCGGCGTTCTGCAACAGCCGCAGGATGATGTTCTCCACGTCCTCGCCCACGTAGCCGGCCTCGGTCAGCGTGGTCGCGTCCACGATGGCGAACGGCACATCCAGAATCCGCGCCAGGGTCTGCGCCAGCAAGGTCTTTCCGGTGCCGGTCGGCCCGATCAGCAGGATGTTGGACTTGGCCAGCTCCACATCCGAGGTCCGGTGGCGGTTCATCTGGATGCGTTTGTAGTGGTTGTAAACGGCCACGGCCAGCTTCTTTTTCGTGGCCTCCTGGCCGATCACATATTGATCCAGATACTCTTTCAGCTCCAGCGGCTTGGGCAGCCGGCTGACCGCCGCCTGCGGCCGGTCGTGCCGGTCGTCTTCCAGAATGGAATTGCACACTGCGATGCATTCATCGCAGATGTAGGCGCGCGGGAATTCACTCGGCGACGAGATCAGTTTGGCGACGGCGTCCTGGCTTTTGTGACAAAACGAACAACGCAGAGGTTCATCCGAACCGGGTCGTTTCACAAACTCCCCCCTCTTGCGGGGCTGCCTCCGGCCTTCACCATAGGGCGAGAACCCCTTTCATTATCCTCTGGAAACCCGCCGCGAATCAACGCCCAAGCGCGGGCGCCCGCCGGCTTCAATCTTGCGCCACCTTGCGGGCCTGCTCAAACAAGAAGTTTAGCGTCTTTTCCAGGCGGATCCGAGAGATCACCCGCCCCATGGCCCGCTCCTCTTGTAACCGCTTGCGCACCGCGGCCACCGGCTGGCGTTCCAGCCGCGCCAGCCGCAGCAACTCCCGCTCCAGCTCCTCGCTGGTCACCTCGATCGCTTCCCGCTCGGCGATGCGGTCCAAAAGCAGAGTGGCCTTCACGTCGCGAATGGCCTGACCGCGCTGAGCTTCTTTGATCGCTTCCCAGTCCAGCCTCAACTTTCGGGGATCCGCGCCCCGCGCCGCCATGGCCTCCAGGTAGCCCCGCACCTGGTTTTCCATTTGCCGCTCTAGCAAGGCCTCCGGAATGGGGAAGTCGTGCATCTCCACCAGCGCGTCAACCAGCCGGTTCTTGGCCTCTTGCTGCGCCCGGTATTCCTGCTCCAATTGCATGGACTTGCGCAGCTCTTCCTTCAACTCCTCCAGAGAACCGTAGTCGCCCAGGTCGGCCGCAAAGGCGTCGTTCAATTCCGGCAATTCTTTCTTGCGCAGCCCCTTGACCACGGCGCGGAACCGCACCGTCCGCCCGGCAAGACGCTCGTTGCCGTAATCGTCCGGATACCGCACCTCAAACTCGCGCTCTTCGCCGGGCGAGGCTCCCCGCAGATTCTCCGAGAACTCCGGCAGCGTGTCCGGATCCCCGATCTGGACGACCAGCTCCTCCTGCTTGCCTAAATCCACCTGCCCCGGCAAAGGCTCTAGCGAGAGCACCACGTAGTCACCGTCGGCCGCCGGCCGGGGCTCCAGGTTGACGAACTCCGCCTTCTGCTCGCGGATCTGCTCCAGCCGCTGCTCCACCTCCTCGCTGGTGACTTTGGGCTCGCGGTACGGGATGGTGATCCCGCGGTACTCCTTCAGCTCAATCTCCGGGGCCACTTCGAACTCCGCCCGGAAGGTCATCGGCTGACCCGCGGCCAATTGCACATCCCGGATGTTGGGAGACCCCACCACGTTCAGGTTGCGGTTTTCGGCCTCCATCTGGAAATACTTCGGCACCAGGGCGCGGATTAGTTCCTCGCGGATCTCCGCGGCGAAGCGGGTGCGCAGGATCGAGGCGGGCACTTTGCCCGGCCGGAACCCCGGCAGCACCGCGCGGGCGCCGATCTCTTGGAGGATTCGCTGGGTTTCTTGTTCGACCTCTTCGGCCGGAACGGTGACTTCGAGGGTCTGTTTGCAGCTTGTACTCACGATGGTATTAGGTTCCCTCCGACCAGGAGGAGAGGTATTTCTCCTGTTCCACGCTCAGCCGGTCGATCTTCACTCCCATCGATTCCAGCTTCATGCTGGCCACGGCCCGGTCAATCTCCAGCGGCACCGGGTACACGTTCTTCTCCAGACTTGCATGGTTCTGGACCAGATACTGCACGGCCAAAGCCTGGTTGGCGAAACTCATGTCCATGACCGAGGCCGGATGTCCTTCCGCGCTGGCCAGATTGATCAGGCGCCCCTCGCCCAGCACGTAGATGCGCCGCCCATCGCGCAGGGCGAACTCCTCGACGAACTCGCGCACCTGGCGGCGGCTGGAAGCCATGCGGCCCAACGCCTCCAGATCGATCTCCACGTTGAAGTGGCCGGCGTTGCACAGGATGGCGCCGTTTTTGAGCCGTTCGAAGTGAACCCGCCCGATGACCGACTTGTTGCCGGTCACCGTCACGAACACGTCGGCAATCTCGGCCGCGTCCGCCATCGACATAACCCGGTAGCCGTCCATCAGCGCCTCCAGGGCCTTGATCGGATCGACTTCGCAGATGATCACGTTGGCCCCCATGCCGCGCGCCCGCATGGCCACGCCCCGGCCGCACCAGCCGTAGCCGGCCACGGCTACGTTTAGGCCGGCCAGCAGGATATTGGTCGCCCGCAGGATTCCGTCAATCGTGCTCTGGCCGGTGCCGTAACGGTTGTCGAACAGATGCTTGGTCTGGGCGTCGTTGACCGCCACGATGGGGTAGCGCAGCACGCCGTCTTTGGCCATGGCCTTCAGGCGGATGACGCCGGTGGTGGTCTCCTCGGTACCGCCGATCACCTCGCCCAGCAGCTCCTGCCGCTTGGTGTGCAGCATGGTGACCAGATCCGCGCCGTCGTCCATCGTCACCTGCGGCTTGTGGCGCAGGGCCGCCTCGATGTGCGCGTAATAAACCTCGTTGTTCTCGCCCTTGATCGCGTAAACCGGGATTCCGTAGTCGCGAACCAGCGTGGCCGCCACGTCGTCCTGGGTCGACAGCGGGTTGGAGGCGCACAGCACCACCTGCGCTCCGCCGTCCCGCAGCGTCACCATGAGATTCGCGGTCTCGGTCGTCACATGCAGGCAGGCCGAGATACGCACGCCCGCCAGCGGCTGCGTGGCGATGAACTGCTTGCGGATGGTTTGCAGCACGGGCATGAATTGAAACGCCCACTCGGTGCGGCGCTTGCCCCGCTCCGCAAGAGAGATATCCCGGACGTCATAACCAGATGAAACGTTCATATCGGTTGCCATGAAAAACCCTTCTGAGAGGCGCTCCTGAACCGGCCCGACGGGCGGCGCAAATCCGCCGCTCCAGAATCAGCTCCTCGCCGCGGCGGCCACCCCCGCCGCCTGCGCCAGCGCTTCGGCCAGGGCATCGGACGTATCCGCGCGGGTGGACAGCCCGCAGCCACAGGTCATCGCTTGGCTCGTTTCACGGACCGACATGTCGCACCTCCGCCAATAGGCACCTGCTTGACGCACGAGCCGGGCTTTGTCGCTCGCCTGTCGGCGATTGTCCCAGACCCAACCGCCTCGGAATAGCGGGTGGACGCGGCCTGCGGGACAGCCGACAAATGCGGCTTGGGACGCCTTGACACTTCGGCCTTGGGGCTCGGACAATCGGGACGTGGCCCGCGGGTGCGACCACGAAGCGTCGCGGCGGGCCTGGGTGCGGCCAGCCGCAGCGCCTGGCGTCGTGCCACGTCTTTTTCGCCATTCCTGCGAGGTGCCATGTCGTCCCCCTTTCCGTCGGCCGTTCCCGATGCGGCCGGCCGATACGGCCCGTTTGGCGGCCGGTATGTTCCAGAAACCCTGATGTCCGCGCTGCACCAAT
>JAIMAR010000131.1 GCA_023511855.1 Bryobacteraceae bacterium | reverse complement strand
TGGGCTTCTCTGGCCGCTGCGGCCTTGGCGTGAAGGCACCAAGGCGAAACTGATCAAAGAACCGGCCTGAGCATGGACCACGAGCAGGAGCTCGCGCAGTTTTGGCGGTGCCTTCGAGAGCGCCTCGAGGCGGGCGCGCGGAGTTATGGAGACGCTTCCTTCCGGCGGGAGCCGGCGGAGCTGGCCGGCGAGATCGAGCAGGAGCTGTTGGACGTGTGCGGGTGGGCCTTTGTGTTGTGGTGTCGGCTGCGGCGGCTGGCGCCGCTCGCTTCCGTTCACAGGATTGCTATCTGGCCGCGCGGCGCTACCCAAAACATTTGTGGACAATTGCGTTTCGGCGGGCTTCTCCGGTTGGAAACGCCTCCACCCGGGCCACGCGCTGAACCATCATGGTTCAGTTCATTGGCCTCGCTCAACCCTCCAAACTCTCCGTTTTTCCCCGTTGACAGGTCTGACTTTGTTGACAGTCCAATTCAGACATGCGTCCCCATCGGACTTCCTGAAACATGCCCCCGCCCGGCCATGCGCAAGAGCTGCCCGATCCTCCGCCGAGATCAGGCGGCAGCATCTGCTACACGCCGCAGATGCTGCCCAGTGCTCTACTCACCCAAGGGCCGGTGGCGCACCTTTACCGTTTCTCGCTCGAGGGCGGCACGATGCCCTTTAGCCGCAGGTAGGTGACAATGTTGCCGTAGTGCTCGTTGTTATGCGCCGTGTTGAACGACAGCACCGTGACCTTGGCTTGTTCGTTCCCAAAGAACTTCACCCGTTCGGCAAGCCGGGCATCGGTGAGGCCGGCGTATGCAGAGTCGCAATAGGCGAAGGCGTCCTTCAAAGCCTGTAACAGGTCAGATTTCGAGGTCTTCGACTTTTCGATGCCCGGCGCGGGATTTGGCTTTCCCAATACCGCCGAGCAGAACAAATACTGGGCGTCGGCAATGTGCCCGAGCAACTGGCCGAAGCTGCGCACCTCGGGAGTCGGCCGGAAAGAGTAATTCTCCTCCGGCATCCTCTCGGCGGAGCGCAGGATGTAGCCCTTCACCATGTCGTGAAGGAATTTTTGGCCTTCGGTCATGGGATTCTGGGCGAGCGCCGCAGCGCAACCGCCCAGCAAGAACAAGGGAATCGCAAAGAACAACTTCATGGAATCAAGCTCCTTTCGCGTAATCGAAATCATATTCTTTCAGGGATTCAGGAACAGCCCTGCGCCAATCTTGGCCGCCTCAGACCCGGCCACCGGGTGAAGATAGCTCCGCTTCGTCTGGTCGCGTTCGATGGCTACGGGCTCATTGGTGATCTTTGTGCCGGTCAACTGCAAAATCGAAGGGTCGATGTCCTGGTATTCGAGTCTGGCCCCCGTGCCCGTCCCGGTGAGCTTGAGATTATTGGCGAAATAGCTGTCGGTCACCATATAGCGCAACGGCTCGATTCTGCCCGCGGGGGTGGCCTGCGCCCCTTGCCGGCCGGTGGCATCGGCCAGCGCCGAGCCCGCTTGCTGGGCTGTCCAGACATAGTTGCAACTGTCGACCACATTGTTGCGGTAATCGAAGTCGTTCGCGATCTGGGAAGTCCAAACGGCGCTGCCGTAGACAGCATGACAAAAGCAGTGGGTCATGGCATGCCCCTTGCTGCCCGGGGTCCAGAAAACCACTGAAATCTTCATGCCCCGGAAGATGCAGTGGTGGACTCTCACACTGCTGCCGTTGGCAATGATGCCGACGTGAATGGGATTGGTGACCTCCTCGCCGGCGAACAGGCATTGGGCGATTTCCAGGTCTTCCAGATCGCGGCGCAGCCTGCTGATCGCGTATAGCCGCCGGATGAGCCCCGGCTTTGGCGACTCCACCACAGGCAAGCCGAGGATCTTCAAGCCCCGGACCGTGACATGGCTGGTTTCGATCAGCATTCCGTCGGCCGCGCCGCCGAGGGGGTCCGGGCGGCCGTTCCATGTCGGAGACAAAGGCATCGTATGGATGAGAGTTGGCATCCGCCCAGTGTGCCAATCGGGGTCATCCGGCAGCACTTCGGCCCGGATAGTCAGCCGAGCTTCTCTCGAGAACAACCTCCGTTCGGGCTTGATTAAGGTCGTCTCTCCGATCACATGGACGCCTTCAGAGAGATAAATCGTCACAGGTCCCGAGCCTTCGCTCTGGTTCACCCGGCGCGCCGCTTCTGCCAGGGTGCGCAAGGGACTTGCCCGGTTCCCCGGACTGCTATCCGCTCCGGCAGCCGGATTCACCCAAATTTCCGTCGCAGGCGCCGGTTGCGCCGCTTGATCACGTGCCAGCAAGCTCCCCATTCCGGTATAAAGGGCCGTCTTCATGACCTCTCGTCTGTTCACCACCTCGGGGATTCCTCCTTCATCCTTCTTTGACGATTGAGCAGCCGGCAGTGTGAAAACTTTGCCAATGAAGGGTCCTAAGGATGGGGCGCCGGGGGGCGGTCAGGGTGCGCTTGGCCGTGCGAGCTGTACGTCGAGCGCAGCGATCAATCGTCGCGCGAAATCCACG
This sequence comes from Bryobacteraceae bacterium, assembly GCA_023511855.1. GTDB lineage: Bacteria > Acidobacteriota > Terriglobia > Bryobacterales > Bryobacteraceae > JAIMAR01. Next base: position 8,567 of record JAIMAR010000131.1, on the reverse strand, counting down.
GGGGAGGCTAGCGGCTCGCCGGCACGGTGCACTTCGAGCGCCCACCGGGCCTCCTCCACCTGGCGCACCTTCGCGCGCACTTCCTCAAAAGAGGATTCAGCAGCAGGCGACGGGCAGCCGCCCGCATGAATTCGGCCGGTGCGGAGCGCGGTGGGAATCTGTCGGTTGCACGTGCACGGCGCTGCATCCGACACGAGCCCGCAGTAGCTTCGCATGAACCTCACCATGGCAGACCGTGCGCTTTGTAGCCGTTTTCGAAACAGCGCCGCGGAGATCCCCAGGACTTCCGCTGCTTCCGGGCCGGAAAGCTCCATGATTTCTCCGAGGATGTAAGCCATCCGGAGTGGCCGGTCGAGGCATTGCAGCATGCCCAGGGTACAGCCGATCTTCACTTCTTCTATGAACAGCGAACGCTCGGTTTCCGAAGGGGAGTCCTTGCTGATTCCGGCAACCAGATCGCCGGCGAACCGCTGGAAGCTCGGCTTCAGCTTCTCTGCCGGGCTCTTTTTGAAGTCCAGGACGTAGTTCACGGCGACCCGATAAGCCCAGGTCTTCAGCCTGCTGCGGAAATCGAACTGGGATAAGCGGGTTACGATCCGGATCAGGATTTCCTGCGTTGCGTCTTCGGCGTCCTGCCGGTTGCCCAACATGCGCAGGGCCAGACTATAGATATCACCCTGGATCGCCACCACCAGTTGCTCCAGCGACGCACGGTTCCCTTCGAGCGCCAGCCGGGCCAGTTCTTCCAACTGGGCCGGGGATCCGAGCGGTTGGCTTCCCCTCATCGTCTCGGATATTCTCCCACAGGTGGCAACGAGCGTTCACCAGGCCATCGCTGTCCGGCCAGCCCAGCGTCCAAGGGCCTTCACCGTGACCGCGATACTTGTCGCGCGCCAGTTCCGGACTCGGCAGGCGCCTGCCGGTGCAGCCGGGGCGGCTCGCATAAGGCAAGTCACCATTCTTGAGACGCCCCTTCCACTTTTGGCGTAAGATGTGATACCAGTAGAACATGCTCCGTGACCGTGCACTGGCACCGCTGTCTCAGCAGCACCACAACGGACTGGCCCTTTGCGTCCTTACCGACCGCGGGCTGACTCCGGACGTTGAGCCCGAAGTCCTCGAACGCTTGGCCTCCCGGGCGGTGGACCGCTATGACGAGGAGATCTCCAACCATTTCGCCATCGAAGAGGAAGTGGTCTTCCCCGCGATGGAACAAGAGCTCGGGCCCTCGCCGCTTGTGCAGGAGTTGATCGCCGAGCATCGCCAACTGGAGAAGCTCATCGAACAATTACGAACCCACCCCGATGCCGAGACGCTCCGCCAGTTTACTTCCCTGCTCCGCTTTCACATCCGCCGCGAGGAGAACGAGTTGTTTGAGGACATCCAAAAAAGGATGTCCCGCAAAACCCTGGATGCGCTAGGAGCGGTGATCGACGCCCGCGCGGTCCGCATCCCACTTTGACCGGAGGAGACCCATGTCAACGCCTGTTTTGCTGGAAACCAATCTGCCTGCGCTCCAATTGGTGGGCCGGGGCAAAGTCCGCGACGTGTACGCGGTCGAAGACAAGCTGATCATTGTAGCCACGGACCGGATTTCGGCCTTCGATTATGTGCTGGCCACGGGCATCCCGGACAAAGGCCGCGTGCTCACGCAGCTGTCGGTTTTCTGGTTCGACTTCCTCAAGGACTTGACGCCGACGCACTTCTTGTCGGCGGATGTCGATGAGTACCCGGCCGTGGCCCGCCAGTACCGGGATCAGCTCGAGGGCCGCTCGATGCTGGTCAAGCGCGCCCGCATGGTGGAGATCGAGTGCGTGGCCCGTGGCTATTTGTCAGGCTCCGGTTGGAAAGAGTATCAAGCTTCGGGGACCGTCTGCGGAATTCCGTTGCCGACTGGCCTCAAAGAAAGCGACCGGCTTCCGCAGCCCATCTTCACTCCGGCTACCAAAGCCCAGACCGGACACGACGAGAACATCTCCTTCGAGCGCGTGGCGGAGTTGATCGGCGCGGAGTTGGCTGCAAGGTTGCGCGACCTCACTCTGGCCATCTACGAGAAGGCGGCGGCTTACGCCGAGACGCGCGGCATCATTTTGGCCGACACCAAGTTCGAATTCGGCTTCGTCAATGGCGAACTGGTTCTGGCCGACGAAGTCCTCACGCCGGATTCCTCGCGCTTTTGGCCGAAGGAGACCTACCGACCCGGCGGCCCCCAGCCCTCTTACGACAAGCAGTACGTCCGCGATTACCTGGAGTCTATTCGTTGGAACAAACAGCCGCCGGCCCCGGCTCTTCCTCCCGAGGTGGCGGCTAAGACGAGTGAGAAGTACAAGGAAGCGTACCGCGCGCTTACCGGAAAGGCGCTTTGAGTCTGAACTGGCTGGACATCGTTCTGATCGCCATCCTCGCAGCCTCCGTCATCGGGGGCATCCTGAAGGGATTTGCGAAGCTGGTCATCGGGCTGCTCGCAGCCATCGCCGGCCTGCTGTGCGGCCTTTGGTTTTACGGGGCTGCTGGCGGGTGGCTGCGGCCCTATGTGAGCTATCCCGGTCTTGCCAACTTCATCGGGTTCGTCCTGATCTTTGCCGGGATTCTGCTGACAGGCGCTCTGCTGGGCGCGTTGTTGAGCAAGGCGCTGAAGTGGGCCGGATTGAGCTGGGCAGACCGGGTCTTAGGCGGGGTTTTCGGCCTTGCCAGAGGAATGCTCGTGGCCATTGCCCTGGTCCTGGCTCTCATGGCCTTTACGCGGCATCCGCCGCCGCAATCGGTGGTCCGGTCGCGACTGGCGCCTTACGTGATCGGCGCCGCGCACGTGTGCGCGCAAATCGCGCCGCATGAGGTCCGCGAAGCCGTCGAGGACAGCTACGCCCGGGCCCGCGAGCTTTGGGAGGAGATGTTGCACAGGGCGCAACGCCCAGGCAAGAAATCCGGGCCGCCGGTGATACGATGAAATTTGGCGGTTGATCTGATCATCTTTGACCTGGACGGCACGCTGGCGGACACCAAGCTGGATCTGGCCAATGCCGTCAATGCAACCCGCGCCGAGTTCGGCCTGCCCCCGCTTCCCAACGAGGAGGTCTATTCCTATGTGGGCAACGGCGCGCCGGTGCTCATCCGCCGCGCCCTGGGACCCCAGTTCAGCGAGGAGGAGATTCAGCGGGGGCTGGAATCCTTTTTCGTCCGTTACCGCGAGCACATGCTGGACCACACCCAGCTGTACCCGGGCGTGGCGGAGTCGCTGGACCGGCTCAGCGCCGATGGAGTCAAGATGGCCATCCTCACGAACAAGCCGGTGCGCTTCAGCCAGGACATCGTGCAAGGACTGGGCATCGCGGATCACTTCTTCCGGGTCTACGGTGGCAACAGCTTCGCGACCAAGAAGCCGGATCCGGAAGGCGTTTATGCGCTGCTGGCCGAAGCTGGAGCGCCCAGGGAGAATGCCCTGATGGTGGGGGACAGCGCGGTGGACGTTCAGACAGCGCGCAACGCCGGCATCGCCGTCTGCGGCGTCACGTATGGATTCCAACCCAATACCCTCGCCGCTGAACCGCCCGATATCCTCGTGGACCGCTTCAGCGATCTTGCCGATATGGTCCTGGCCGACCGCCATCCGAAAGGAGTGTCCCGGAAGTGAACCACAAACCCGGAGCTGAAGTGCCGGAAACAGGCGTGTACTGGTGCACTGTGTGCCGAAGTCCGCAACGGTTTGAAAAAGGGCAGAAGTTCCCCCCCTGCAAGAACCTCTGCCCCAAGGGCTACTGGCAATTGGTGAACCTGCCGTCGAAAGGGTGACCGCGGCCCGCTCTGAAGCGCCTGGCCGCGGCCTCCCCAGGGCGAAACCTACATCGTATCCACCCAGCCGCCGCGGGCCACGCTCTCAAGGACCTTCTCGAGCAGGTGCATGCCCCACTGTCCGTCTTCGAGCGTGGGAAAGTCCACCGGCGCGGACGGATCCGCGATCTTCTGGTAGAAGCGGCGGAAGAGCTGCTTGTGGGCGTCGTCGTAGCCCTCGCTGTGGCCTCCGGGCAGGTCGGCGAAAGTAGCGGCCTCCGGATGGAACAGCGACGGATCCTTGATGATCAGCTCGTTGGGCGAGTTGCGGTGGCCGATCCACAGCTCGTCCGGCTTCTCCTGGTTCCACATGAGCCCGGCCTTGGTCCCATAGATCTCCCACTGGAAGCGGTTCTTGTTGCCCGCTGACACCTGGCTGACGGTGAAAGCGCCCCGGGCGCGGTCGCCTAGCCGCAGTAAGACGGCGCCGAAGTCGTCGGTGTCGATCGGAATCTCCTCGTAATCCTCCGGCCGGAGCTGTTTGCCGGCGAAGGTCTCCACGGCGAACTTGGGCTTCTTGCGGATCTTATGGAAGATCGCCAAATCGGCGCAGAGCGACTTGATCTTGAGGCCTGTGAGGTGCTGGATCATGTCCATCCAGTGCGAGCCGATGTCGCCGATGGCGCGCACTGGGCCGTTGTCTTTGGTCTCGATCCGCCAGTTGAAATCCGTGTCGTAGAGCAGCCAGTCCTGCGAGTAAGTGCCCTGCACCACCAGGATCTCGCCCAGTTCGCCCTTCTCGATCATCCGGCGGGCCTGCTGCACCACCGGGTAGTAGCGCAGGTTGTGATTGACCGCAGCGACGACCTTGGTCCTGCGCGCCGTCTCCACCAAGTCCTGCGCCTCCTTGGACGACAAGGCCAGCGGCTTCTCGCACAGCACGTGTTTTCCGGCCTCCATGAAGGCCTTCGAGATGGGATGATGGAGCACGTTCGGCGTGCAGACGTGCACGGCGTCGATGGATGGATCCGACACCAGCGTCCGGTAATCGCCGGTCCGCTTGGGAACTCCATACTTCTCGCCGAAGCTCTGCGCCTCCTCCTCGGAGACCCCGCAGATGGCGGCCACTTCCACGTTGCCCAACCGGCGGATGGCCTCCGTGTGCACCTTGCCCATGAATCCCGCGCCGATCACGGCAGTCTGAATCTTGCGCATGTCCTTATGCTCCTCTCGAATGATGTACCTTGGCTGGCGCCATCCCACAATCTACCAAAACCCGGAGCCAGAGGCGCTCCCGCCCGGACCGGGTCCGCCGGGCGCCCATCCGGCGCCGCCACGCTGAAGCGGCCGAGCAAGTCGTCCCGCTCGCGCCGCCGAAGACGCTGCTCCGAATAAACGCGCCTGCTGGACCGCATCTGTTATCCTGGACATTAGCGAACTGGTTGCGGCATGGGTTACGCGGTCCGAACGCCTCGCTCCACCTATCTGGGTCCGGTGGGCTTCCCGCCTGGCGTCAAATGGCTCCTGATTATTAACTGCGCGGTTTTCGTTCTGTATTTCTTTGGCGTGCGGGCCGGCTACGGCGACTTCTTCGCCAACTTCGGCCTGTGGCCGCGCGCCGTGCTCACGTTCCCCGCCCTTTGGCAACTCGTCACCTACCTGTTCCTGCACGATCCCCACGGCTTCATGCACATTCTCATCAACATGCTCATCCTGTGGATGATCGGCGCGGAGCTGGAAAGCGATTGGGGCACCCGTTACTTCCTCAAGTATTACTTTTTGTGCGGGGTGGGAGCGGGCGTGTGCGTGGTGGCCGTGAATGCGTTGCGCGGTCAACTAGACGTTTTCACGATCGGCTCCTCCGGCGCGATTTACGGGCTTCTGCTGGCCTACGGCGTGCTCTACCCCGACCGCATCATCCTGTTCTTCTTCCTGTTTCCGCTCAAGGCGAAGTACTTGGTCCTGATCTACGGCGCGATCTCGTTCCTGGGCTCCGTCGGCGCGGGTGGAGGTGGAGTCAGCCATGTGGCTCACTTGGGCGGCATGGTGTTGGGCTACTTGTACCTCAAGCGGGGCCGCATCGCGCAGGCGCCCTGGCGGTCCTTGCAGGAGCGCTACCAGGCGTGGCGCTTGCGCCGTCTGAAGCGGAAGTTCGAAGTCTACCGCCGCCGGCACGAATCCGGCGGGCACGACCGCTGGATCCATTGAATTGCTCCTCCGGCGGCGCAGTCCCCTGCTGAACCCCACACCTCAGTACGCAGCCGGCGCCTCACAAGCTGTGCCTTGAACACCGCTCTTTTCGGCCAACGCACAGGCGGATGCTAACATGGGCTTAATGCCCTACGATGTCGTCGTTGTCGGCAGCGGACCGGGCGGCTACTCCGCCGCCATCCGCGCCAGCCAGTACGGACTCAAAACCGCTCTCGTGGAAAAGGATCCCAAGCTCGGCGGGACCTGCCTGCACGTGGGCTGCATCCCCACCAAAGCGCTGCTCCACGCCGCCGGCCTCTGGGAGGAGATCCAGCGCTCCTCCGATCACGGCATCCAGTGCGGCCCGCCGAAGTTGGACCTGGCCAAGCTGATCGCGCGCAAGAACTCGGTCGTCTCCAAGCACGCCAAGGGGATCGAGTTCCTGATGAAGAAGAACAAAGTGGACTGGATTCAAGGTCGCGGTAAGCTGCTCGGAGCCGGCGAAGTGCTGGTCGAAACTGCGAACGGGCCTCAGAAGCTGGAAGCTCTTAACATCATCGTCGCCACGGGTTCGGAGGCCCGCATGCTGCCCGGACTGGCTCCGGACCCGCAGACCATCCTCACCAATGTCGAAATCCTTAACCTCGAGCAGCTTCCCAAGAGCCTGGCCATCATCGGGGCCGGCGCGGTGGGCGTGGAGTTTGCGTCGATCTTTCACCGCTTCGGAACCAAGGTGACGCTCTTCGAGATGCTCCCCCGCATCGTGCCCCTCGAAGACGAAGACATTTCCAAGGAATTGCTTCGCGTGTTTAAGAAGTCCGGTATCCGCGTGGAAACCGGCGCGCGCGTCGAGGAAGTTGAGCGCACGGAGTCCGGAGTCCGCCTGCGGGTTACGCTCAGCGGCGGCAAGACCGAAACCTTCGAAGCCGAAAAGCTGCTCGTCGCCGTGGGCCGCAAGCCGAACACCGAGGGCATTGGACTGGAGGACCTGCGGGTGGAGACGGACCGCGGCTACATCCGCACCGGCCAGTACATGCAGACGCACGAGCTGGGAGTGTACGCCATCGGCGACGTCGTGGCCGGCAGTCCGCAGCTTGCGCACGTCGCTACGGCCGAGGGCATGGTCGCCGCGGCGCACATCGCTGGACGCCCGGTCAAGCCGGTCAACTACCGCCGCGTCCCCGGGGCGACCTACACCGAGCCTGAGATTGGAAGCGTCGGCCTCACCGAAGCCGAAGCGCGCGCCAACGGCCGCGCGGTCCGCGTGGGCAAGTTCCCGTTCCTGGCTAACAGCAAAGCCACGATTCTAGGCCGCCATGACGGCTTCGTGAAGGTGATCGCCGATGAACGCTACGGAGAAATCCTGGGCGTGCACATTATCGGGCCCCATGCCACGGACTTGATCGCGGAAGCCGTGGCCGCCATGGAAGCCGAAGCCACGGTCGAGACTCTGATGAGCACGATTCACCCGCACCCCACGGTCTCCGAAGCCGTGGGCGAGGCGTTTAACGCGGTTTACGGGCTGGCCATCAATGCTTAAGTGCGAATACTGCGATCTGGGGCGGACCGGCTACGGGGAAGCGCTGGAGTTGCAGCGCCATCTGGTGGAGATGCGCCAGCGCGGCTTGATACCGGATCAGTTCCTGATTCTGGAGCACCCGCACGTCATCACCCTGGGACGCGGCGGCGACAAGCAGCATCTGCTGGCCAGCGAAGAGGTCCTGCGGCGGGCGGGCGTCTCGTTCTATCACACGGACCGCGGCGGCGACATCACCTACCATGGTCCGGGCCAGATCGTCGGTTATCCCATTCTGGATTTGCGCGAGTGGAAGCGGGATGTGGCGGCCTACGTCCGCGCCGTCGAGCAAGTGCTCATCGACATGCTGGCCGGCTTCGGTATCACTGCCGGCCGCGTGGAGGGCAAGACCGGCGTCTGGGTGGGGGGCGCCAAAGTCGCCGCGATCGGCATCCACATCAGCCGCTGGGTCACCTCGCACGGTTTTGCGTTGAATCTGACCACGGACCTGTCTTACTTCAGCTACATTGTTCCTTGCGGGCTGCCCAACCCCGTCACTTCCATGGCTGAGCTGGGCTGCCGTGCAAGCTGGCAGGAAGTGACCGCGGCCATTGTTGCGAACTTTGGCCGGGTCTTCGGGCGGGAGATGGTTCCCGCTACGCTGGACAAGGAGAAAGCGATATGACCGACGTCGTCATGCCTCAGATGGGCGAGAGCATTGTGGAAGGCACCCTCACCAAGTGGCTCAAAAAACCTGGCGACCGCGTGGAGCGGGACGAGCCGCTCTTTGAGATCTCCACCGACAAGGTGGATGCGGAGATCCCCTCGCCGGCTGCGGGACGGCTGGTCGAGATCCGGGTGAAGGAAGGCGAGACCGTGCCGGTGGACACGGTCGTGGCCGTCATCGCGCAGCCGGACGAAGCGGTGGCGGTCTCGGCCGCCGAAGGCGCCTCCTCGGGCGCGGAGATCTCCGCGGCGGCGCCGCCGCCGGCCCAGGCGTCCTCGCTGGCCGGCGATGCCGGCCGCGCGGCGGGCGGAGCTGTAGCCGCGCTCTCCGGCGAGGCCCTCAGAGATCATCTCCGCCGCACGAAGT
>JAIMAR010000130.1 GCA_023511855.1 Bryobacteraceae bacterium | reverse complement strand
GCCACGGGGGCTCCGGGCCGTTTCAAAAGCGCCCTGCCCTTGTCGTAGTAGTCCGCGTCCTCGAGCCGGAAGCTCCCCGCCATCACCTTCATCGCCACCACGCCCAGCCCCGCCTTGTGCGCTTGTGCGATGAGATCCTCGATGGACGGGTCCATGGCGAAGTTGTAGGTGGTCAGGATCACGTCGATCTTGCCGGTCCGGATTGCGGCTTGGATCACCTCGCGGTGGCCGCTATGCACGCTGACTCCGGCGAACCGAATCTTGCCTGCCTGCTTCGCCGTCTGCTGCGCGTCGATCAGCTCGTCGTTGATCTCCTCCGCCTTGCGCTTGTCGTGGAGGTACCAAATATCGACGTAGTCGGTCCCGATCGTTTGCAGGCTGCGGTCCAGATCGGCCAGGGCGCTAGCTTTGTCCTTGGTGTTGAGAGTCTTAGTTGCGATCACGACATCCTTGCGGCGTCCCTTGAGTGCGGCGCCCACCATGCGCTCATTGTTTCCGGAGCCGTAGACTCGTGCTGTGTCGAAATGATTGATGCCCAAATCCAGCGCCCGCTCCAGCACGCTGACGTCGCTGGTGATCATGCAACCGAAGCTGACCTGCGAGACTTTCAGCCCGGTGCGTCCCAAAACGGAGTAACGGACCGCAGTCTTGGCCGATCTGGCGCCGCCGACCGGCCTGGCGGCCGCCGTTGTTCGGGCCTGCGTGGCTAAAGGCACGGCGGGCAAGGCCCACCCCGCCGCCAGAAATGTGCGTCTGGTGGTATTGGATTCCATGTTCTGACCCTCCCTCACGTCCCTAAGTCTATCGAACGGCCCTCCTCCCCTAGTGGACCTCAGGGGCTTAAGGCGCATCGCAACAGGTCGCTGGGGCCGCCTCAGTAGTCGTCGGTCTCTTCGTTGACCCACACGCCGTCGCGATTGTAGTGCGGCCAGGGGCCGCGGGTTCCCGGTCCGAGGAACCGCACTTTGTCGTACTCAGGAGTCGGCTCGAAATAGCCCGGGATGCGCAGATGTTCCTTGACCACCGGTTCATTCAGCTCGATGCCCAGGCCGGGAGCATCGGGAACCGTGATGTATCCCTTGTTGATGAGCGGCTGAGGCACGCCGGTGATCAACTCCTGCCACCATTTCAGGTAATCGACGCTGTGGCATTCCATGGCTTCAAAGTCGCGGAGCGTGCAGGCGACGTGCGCGCCGGCGATGGCCGCCGGGCGCGGCAATCGGAGACGCACAGGCCACCCGCGGCCTTGTAAACCGCCCCACGCCGGGCATCCGGACGCTCCACCACCCCGCCCGGCGCCTACGCCTCGTCCGCGAAAAAGAGGAGCCTGGAGTTGGCATCGCCGTCCAGGCTCCCTATTCCGAGCGTGGTCAGAAGGGATTGTAGCTCTGTTTTCGGGTCTTGTCAATACTTTTGTGAAACTACCACTGATATTTCGAACCAAAGCTAAAGTTTATCCTCACAATTTTCCACTTGGTGCTTCCAGGAAGACCGAACGAAATCTTCATCGCGGATTGCAAAAAGGGGCGGGTGGGCGCGAACGCCGGGTGTGAGCCCCGGGCCGTACGCCACTTCCGCGGGCACAAGGTCAGCGGCTATGATGAGTGCAGAACCGGATTGGATTATCCAAACTGAGGCCACAATGGATCGAACCATCAAGCGCGGGCAGCGAACCGCAGCTCCAGAAGCTAAGGGCCCCGCGCGGAATCCCAAGTATTACTCCCGCGCCGTCGGCAAGGCGCTGGAGGTGCTGGACATTCTGCGAAGCAATCCCCAGCCTCTCTCGTTCAACGAGCTTTTGAAGCGCGTCCGGCTGGTCAAAAGCTCGTTGTTCCGGATTCTGTACACGCTGGAGACCGCCGGCTACATCCGCAAGACGACTGGGGGACTTTACGAAATCTCGTTTGACATAGGGGCGATGGTGGAGCGCCAATTCATGTCCCGCCTGATCGAGATCGCTTCTCCCTGGATGGCGCAACTGAGCCGGGAGTTCCGGGAAACCATCAGTTTGGGGATGCTCAGGAGCAATCACATCGAAGTTGTGCACGTGGTGGAAAGCGTCGAGCTGGTTCGCATGAGCAGCATTCCGGGCCGGATTCTGCCGCCTCATGCGAGCTCGCTGGGGAAGAGCATCACCGACTTCCAGCCTGAGGAGGTCCGCGAGAGGCTGGTGCGCAACTATGGCTTATCGCCTTTCACGGCAAACACGATCACCGATCACGACCGGCTGCGCGAGGAGTATCTTCGCATCCGGTCGCTGGGCTATAGCACGGACATGGAGGAGACCACGCCTGACGGCTGCTGCTTCGGGGTTCCGATCTTTAACCGCGATGAGACGGTGCTCAGCGGCCTCAGCGTATCTTTGCCGAAGATCCGGCTGGGAGACCGGCAGCCGAGACTGGTGGCCGGCTTGCAGGCCGCTTCCCGGGCCATCTCGAAGGCGCTGGCTGCGTCCTGAGCATCCCGGCTGCGGCGGGCTGGATGTTGGCGCGGTCCGCAAGGCGCTCAGGCCCGCAGGTAGGGTTTCAGCATCTCGAAGTTGAATTCGATCTCTTCGATCTCCTCGGACGTCAGCCGGATCTCCTGCTGGCGGGAGACGATGTTTTTGAACACGCCTCGTTTCTTCATCAGGTACAGAGGGGTTCCGGGGATCTGCTGGCGCAGGTTGGTGAGCAGCAGAGTCTTGCTGTACAGGTCGAGGGCTTTGCGCTGTTGGCCCGCCTGGAACAAGTCCCAGATCTGCGCGTAGACGTCGGCGTAGGCCGCGTTGGGCATGTTGCCATCGGCGCCGACTCTCATCTCGTAGAACAAGGCTGCCGCGTCTGCGCCGCCATAAACCCGGCGGATCAGAGGCCGCATCTGAAGCAGCTCCCGGATGCGGCGCATGAGCGGGGGCGCCTCTTCCTTGACGTAGCCGCAGTGGGGATGCTCCCGAACGAGCGAGGCGATAAACTGGGCGTCGATATTCAAGCCGCGGGCCCCACCGGTGGTCTGGACGATCACGGGGCGCCGGGTCCGGGTGGCGATGGCATGGTAGTAATCTCGCACGTCTTCCAGCGACTTCGCCTCCCGGGGCGGGATGGCGATTAACGCGGCCGGCTCCAGGGCTTCGGCCCGTTCGGTGTATTCGATGGCCTCCTGTCGGTTCGCGCCTTGCACGCCCAGCACCAGCGCGGAACGCTTGCCCCGCGCGGCCTTGGCGAGCACCTCCATGCCCTTCATGCGCTCTTCTTTGGTGAGGCTCCAGACTTCGCTGCCCAATTGGGGCCATACCATGCCGTGCGCGCCGGTCCGCTCCAAGAAGTCCACCTCCTTGGCCAGATCTTCGTAGTCGACCTGTTTCGACTCCGTGTAGGGAGTCGTCATGATGATGAAAATGCCGCGCATGGGTTCAGCCTTGGCAGCGCGGGCCGCATCCCAACATGGCGCCAAAGAAGCGGCCCAGGCCGCCACAAACCCGCGTCGAGTCGGTTTCATGGCCATCCTCCCGTTTGCTGTCTGCTATCCCGCACGATTCCGCCAAAGGCTCACTGGCTATAGACGAGCTTGCCGTCTTCGTCGTAGTGCCAGTAAGGTCCGCCCAGGCGGTAGTCGTCCACGATCAACTTGTCGAACTCCGGGGTGGGCTCGAAGTAGCCTGGGATTCTCAAGTGCTTCTGGACTACCTCTTCATTCAACTCCACGCCCAGTCCCGGCGCCTCCGGAACCCGGATATAGCCTTTCTCCACGATGGGCTTGGAAGGGCCAATCACGAGATCGTCCCACCAAGGGATGTCCACGGCGTGGTTCTCCATGGCGACGAAGTCTTTCAGTGTGGCGATCATATGGACCACGGCCATGGCGGCGACCGGCGAGCCGGCGAAGTGGATCGCGGTGGGGATTCCGTACAGGGAGGCAAAGTCTGCGATGCGCTTGGTCTCGCGCATTCCGCCGGCGCTGAGGGGATCAGGGTGAATGATATCCACGGCGCGGTTTTCAATAAATGGGCGGAACCCTTCCTCCAGTCCGAACAGGCTCTCTCCCATGGCGATCGGGCTGGCGGTGGCCTCTTTGATTTCCTTGTAGGCCATCCAGTTTTTGGGCGCATCGCCATAGCCGTAGGCCAGGGTTCCGACCTGAAGCATGTCCTCGAGCCAAGCCATGCGGTAAGGCTCCAGAGCGCGGGCGTAGAGAATGGCATCGTTGACGTCGAGATTGCCGAAGTGGTCCGCGGCCAAGGGCACGTCCCATCCGATGGTGTCCCGCACCACCTGCACGTATTCGCAGAGCAGCTTGAGGCCCTTCTCGGTGGCCACGCCGCGGTCCAGCACCGCGCCGGGGATGTGGCGCACGAGGCTGGTTCCCAGGTCCATTTTGAAGAAGGTGTAGCCCATCTGCTTGCGGCGCAGCAGGCGTTCGGCGAAGCGCTTGGGATCCTGGGTTTGGGGCGTGTCGCAGTACATGCGGACACGGTTGCGGTAAGGCGAGCCGAGCAAGCGGTAACAGGGCACGCCGTAAACCTTGCCGGCGATGTCGTGCAGGGCGATGTCCACTGCGCTGTAGCCGCCGCCGAAGCGGTAGTGGTTGGTGAACTTGCGGACTCGGTCGAGGATGGGCTCGATTTGAAGCGGATTGCGGCCCACGATGTGGGGTTTGAGAATGAGCGCCATGCCCTCGACGCCCGCGTCACGCACCTCACCCAGCCCGTAGACGCCCTGATTGGTGTCGATGCGGATAATGGGGTAATCGGCGCCGGCGGCCACCCGGCAGGCACGCATATCGGTGATCTTCAACTGGCTGGGGGCGGAGTAACGATTGACGCCCGAGGCCGCCTGCGATTGTCCGGTTGCAGTCTCCTTGGTGAGTTGAAACAGGGGGCCGACGGCGGCTAATCGCGCCGCGCGCGCCAGAAGCTTGCGGCGGCTCACCCTATTGCGGATGATTCTAAGCATCGGTTCCTCCTATGATTTGTTGTTGGGGACATTCCCGCCGGAATCGGCGAGGCATTCCACGATCTTCAGCAAGGCCGCCATCCCGGGATCGTCTTTCCCCAGCGCCTTTTCGCCGAAGATCCGGGCGCGGCCTTGGCGGAACGGCCGGCTGCGAAAGTCGGCCATGGCCTGCCGGATGGCGGTCCGCGCCGCGGCCAGTATAGGCTCCGGGGCGGCTAACCCCTGGCACGCCTGGCGCACTGCTTCGACGGCGTCCACCACGGTCTTGTCGCCCAGCGCGCAGCGGCCCCGCGAGAGCATGGCCTCCACGGCCGCGCTCAGAAGCGCCGGCAACTCGGACCACTCCACCTCCTGCTTACCCCGGCAGTGCTTGCCTGCTGCCATCAAGCCGGTGGCGAACAGGGTCCCAAAGGTGGAGGCCGTAACCTTGGTGAAGGCCATCGCGCACTCGAAGAGCGCCTGCCCGAGGTCCGCGGGGAGTTGCGAAGCTCCGGAAGCTAAACGCTGGAAGGAGCGTGACAGGTTGACGCCCAAATCGCCGTCACCCACCGTGCCGTCGAGGGCATTGAGTTCATCGGCCATCCGGGCAGCGCCCTGGTTGAGCCGTTCAATGGCCCAGCGAAGGGAATCCACTGTCAGGGCCGCCATATCATTCCACCTTCAGGAAGGGACAGTCGCAGGGCGCCAGCAACAGCTCTTCGAGTTGCGGGTCCAGCTGGCAAAGGGTCAGCGACATCCCCGCCATTTCCATCGAGGTGGCGTAGCGCCCGACCAAGGGCATGACGATGTCCACACCCCATTCCTTAAGCCGCCGGGCCACGTAGCGGTAGACGATGTAGAGCTCCTCCAGGGGCGTCGCTCCGAGACTGTTGCAGAGGACCGAGACTCTGTCGCCGGCTCTGAGAGGCATGTCCTTGCGAATCATCTCGAGCATTTCTTCGGCGATTTCGTCGGCGCGGCGGAGCGGCCCGCGGGAGACGCCGGGCTCGCCGTGGATTCCCATCCCCATCTCCATTTCGTCCTCACCGAGCGTGAAGGTGGGCTTGCCCGCAGCCGGCACCACGCAAGGGGTGAGGGCTACGCCCACGGAGCGGCAAGCGTCGGCCGCCTTCTGCGCCACCGCCGTCACCTCCTCGAGGTTGGCCATACGGTCCGCCATAGCGCCCGCGATTTTGAAGCAATACACCATTCCGGCCACGCCGCGCCGCTTGTCCCGTTCTTCGGGACCGGCGCTGGCGACGTCGTCCGCCACGCGGACGGTGGTGGTCCGGATCCCCTCCATCTCCACCAGCTCGCCGGCCATGTCGAAGTTCATGACGTCGCCGCCATAGTTCCCGTACAAACGCAGCACGCCGGCGCCGCCGTCAGCCGCGCGGATCGCGGTCGCCATAAGGTCTACGCCGGGAGAGGCGAAGACCTCGCCGATGGCGCAGGCGTCCAGGAGTCCCTTGCCTACGTAGCCGGTGAAGACGGGGAGATGGCCTGAACCGCCGCCGGTGACGATTCCTACCTTGCCTTGGATGGGGGCGCCGGGCCGTACGATGACCCGTCCCTCTTCTCCGGTGCGCTGGTAGTATTGCGGGTGGGCGGCGCAAAGGCCTTCCAGCATCTCTTGCACATAGTTCATTGGGTCGTTGAGGATCTTCTTCATCGCCGTCACCTGGTTGTTGAACGAATGCGGTCCCGCGCAAGGGCGCAGGAAGCGTTCTCCACCCCGCCGGGTCCAGGGTCGAGTATAGTTCAAGCGGCTCTTGGGTGTAAAGTTTTTTCTTCTTGGCTCTTAAAAACACAGTTCTGTTCACTAGTACAGCTGAATATCAGATATTTGGAGTACTGTGCTGAAAAATATTGACACAGTTCACAAAATGGCAGAAGATGGTTTATCTGCCGGACTCATCCGGCCGGCTAGGAGGACGCCATGAATTTGCCATTCGCCAGGCCTCTCAAAGGCATCATCGTTCCGGTCGTCACGCCGCTGTTGGAATCCGGGGATTTGGACGTTGAGGGATTCGAACGGGTCATGGCCCGATTGCTGGAGGGCGGCGTGCACGGTCTGTTTCTACTGGGCAGCACTGGCGAAGGTCCCAGCCTGCCGCCAGCGATGCGAGAACAGGTGATCAGGATAGGTTGCGCGCAGGCGGCGGGGCGGGTCCCGGTGCTGGTTGGCATCTCGGACACGTGCCTTGCCGAATCCCTGCGCCTGGCGCGCTTGGCGGGCGAGCGCGGCGCATCGGGGGTGGTGCTGGCTCCACCTTACTATTTTGCGGCGTCCCAAGCGGAGCTTTACCACTACGCCCGGCGCGTGGCCTCCGAGGTTCCCCTGCCGGTGTTCCTGTACAATGCGCCCTCCTTCACTAAGGTATGGTTTGAACCGGAGACGGTGCGGTGCTTGGCGGAGGAGCCCAACATCGCGGGCCTGAAAGACAGCGGCGGGGACCGGATTTACCTCCATCAGGTGCGGTTCTTGCTGGGAGACCGCAAAGATTTCTCTTTGCTGGTGGGTCCGGAGGAACTACTGGCCGACCTGT
This sequence comes from Bryobacteraceae bacterium, assembly GCA_023511855.1. Classification (GTDB taxonomy): domain Bacteria; phylum Acidobacteriota; class Terriglobia; order Bryobacterales; family Bryobacteraceae; genus JAIMAR01. Next base: position 3,730 of record JAIMAR010000130.1, on the reverse strand, counting down.
TGCTTTGGGGCGGTCATGGAGGAGTGAGCGGTGGAGCGCACCTTTGGCCGCAGCTCTACACCGGGCTCTATCAAGCGGCCGTGGAAAAGGATATGGAACGGGTGAAGCATCTGCACTCGCTGCTGATGTATGTTAACACGCAGATCTATCGAATCAGTCCGACGCCGTGCAGCGTGTTCAAGGCAATAAAGTGCGGCCTGTCTCTGATAGGAGTTTGTGGGGACGCCATGGCGCCTCCACTGGAGCCATTCACGCCGGAGGAGCGGGCCGTGTTGAAAGAGCGGATGCAGGAGATGGACCGAAGACTGATGGAAGAGGCCGCCTGGTTGGCCGCCGCGCCCGCGGGGAGTCCGAGTTAAAGCTGGAGGAGGGGCGAAAGAATCTAAGGTTGGGCGGCGCTTTCCACTCGCTCACCCAAGGCCTCGGCGAGGCGGGCGACGACCTCCGCCATCTCTTGCACGGCGGCGCGGACGCGGTTCACTCCCAGTAACTTGCCCAGCGCTGAGATGGCCTGCATGAGTCTGAAATCCAGCATCAGCAGCCTTTGCTCCAATGTCAAGCCGCCGATCTCGAGGCCGGCCGCGTGCTCAAGAAGGAAGGTGACAAGCTGGTAGTCGCGCTCCAGCATCTTCTGCAAAGCCGGCAACTCAGAAGGCTCGGCCTGTCCGATACGGGCGCCCCGGATCTCCGGGAACTGAAGGCCGTTGGCCGCGGCGACTCGGGCCGCACGATCCTTCGCCGGCCTGGTGCTGAGAAGCAGCAGGCAGGTATAACGGAACCAGTAGATCAACAGCGCGCCGGAGATCAGGATGATGAGAATGCTTGCAATCATGAGCGCCCTCTGCGCTTGTGCATTCACCCCCCACTAGATCATGGGTACTAGGTGAACTAGAAACATCATCTCAACTTTACCATGAGATTCACGAGTTGGAAAGCAAAATCTCTGGGTTCCAGTACTATCTATTATCTCATTGAAAATAAAGACGATAAAAAAGAAGAAAAGGCGAATCTTCAGCCCTGACGGAAGAGCATATGCTTTCTGGTACTTCCCTTGGGACGGTTCTGCTGAAAAAGGTCCGCATAGCTCTGGGTGATGTAATCTTCCTCGCTGAATCCGAGGCGGTTTGCCGTGGCATCGATCCAGTCCGGGGGGCCTTCCAGCTCCAAGTACACGCCGATAGGGGTTTCATCGAGGGTGGCATGGCCTGGCTCACCTTCTCGCTGAAAGACGGTCCGAAACTTCTCGTAGCGGAAGACCACACGGAGCCCCAAGCTCTCCAAGGTCTCCTGAACGAGTTCGGGATGGGGCGCCGGGGTTTCCATCTCCATGCGGGCTTTATGCTTGCTGCTCGCCAGAGGTTTTTTGTAGGTAAGGGTGGCCGTCTTGCCTGTTGTCCGCAGCCGGATCAGGATGCCGCGCGAACGAAAGTAGCCTTTAGGGTGGTCAAACACGGCGTTCTGTTCGTGGTGGCGGCGCTGGATCACGCGGAAGCCGGCCTGGCGCAGCAGGTGGCGGCCCTGTTGGGGGCTTTTCAAGGGCAGCTTGATTTCGATCTCGGCGTTTGCCGGGGCTTTCGCCATAAGGTCAATCCTAGCAGAGCCGATCTAGAGCCGGGCCGGAAGCGCAGCATGCTATTCTGAGGAGCGGACGCGCCCGTAGCTCAGCAGGATAGAGCGGCTGGCTTCGAACCAGCAGGCCGGGGGTTCGAGTCCCTCCGGGCGCGCCAGCTTGCGTCGCGGCCTGGCGTGCCCCTCGCGGTTCGAAACACGGGGCCGGGGCGAATTGCCCGTCGCGGCCGGATCAAGCTAAGATATGGGCTTGCCGTCCACTCCGGGCGCTCTATGGATCACATCCTTTCGATCGTTCTCTTCACGCCCCTGGCAGGCTTGCTGGTCCTGCTGTTGATCCCTTCCTCGAATTCCCGCGCCATCAAGATATGGGCCAACATCGCCAGCTTCATTGGTTTTCTGGTGTGCCTTCCGCTGGTGGCGGCGTTCGACCGCGGCAAGGATTTCCAGTTCGTGGAAAAGGCGAACTGGATCCCCTCGATCGGCGCCTCCTACCACCTGGGCATTGACGGATACAGCTTGCTGCTGATCCTGCTGACGGGGCTGCTCGGATTCGTTTCGATTCTGGCGAGCTGGTCCGCCATCGAAGAACGGCTGAAAGAGTACTACGGCTGCTTCCTGCTGCTTCAGACGGGAATGTTGGGCGTCTTCATGGCGCTCGATTTCCTGCTGTTCTTCGTGTTCTGGGAGCTGGTGCTGGTCCCGATGTACTTCATCATCGCGATCTGGGGCGGCCAGCGCCGCATCTACGCCGCCATCAAGTTCATCATTTACACTCTGGTCGGCTCGGTGCTGATGCTGCTTGGGATTTTGACCTTGTACTACGAGCACTACCGGCAGCTCCACATTCTGAGCTTCGACATCCAGCGTCTGATGGCCACGCCGCTTTCGCCGGGCTTGCAGTGGTGGGTCTTCTGGGCGTTCTTCCTGGGCTTCGCGGTGAAGGTGCCGATGTTCCCGCTGCACACCTGGCTTCCGGACGCGCACACGGAGGCGCCCACGGCGGGGTCGGTGATTCTGGCCAGCGTGTTGCTGAAGATGGGGACCTACGGTTTTCTGCGCTTCTCGCTGCCGCTGCTGCCGGACGCCGCCAAGAACCCCACCGTCGTTCAGATTATGGCGGCGCTGTCGATGATCGCCATCGTCTACTGCGCGCTGGTGTGCCTGATGCAGAAGGACTGGAAGAAGCTGATCGCGTACTCTTCGGTGAGCCATTTGGGGTTCTGCACGCTGGGAATTTTTGCGCTGAACCCGGCGGGCATCGCCGGCTCGATCCTCCAGCAGATCAACCACGGGATCTCGACCGGGATGCTCTTTTTGATCGTGGGCATTGTTTATGAGAGGCGGCACACGCGGGAGATCGCCGAGTACGGCGGCTTGCTGCGGGCCATGCCGGTATTTACGATCGTGTTTTTGATTGCGGCGCTGAGCTCGATGGGGATGCCGCCGCTGAACGGTTTTATCGGCGAGATCACGATCCTTCAGGGCGTTTTCCAGGTGTCGCTGTGGTGGGCTGCGGCGGTGGTGGCGGGGATCGCGCTGGGCGCGGCGTATTTGATCTGGCTGTTCCAGCGGACGATGCTGGGCGAGCCGGCGCCCAAGAACGCCTCCCTGCGGGACTTGACGCCGCGGGAGATCGCCGTATTTGCGCCGCTGTTGGTGCTGGTGTTCTGGATCGGCCTTTATCCCAAGCCCTTCTTCGCGGTGATGGAACGATCGGTGGCTCAGATCGTCGAGCGGGTGCAGCCGGGCTATTACGCGGCGCACAATCTGCCGAATCCACTGGCCGCAACGGGCGCAGCGGCAGGCGCGCCGTCCGGGCAGTAGGTTCGCGGTCTTTATACTACCCAGACTTAAACTCCCAACTTGACAAGAGGGGCAGCACGGCAGGCGCCGGATCAGCCAAGCGGCGAGTGTTCTGGGGAGGCGCGAGCCGCAAGGCGCCACAGCATCAAGCGGCAGTGTTGATTGTATATACGCAATTCGTATATACTGGGTTTTGCTCGATGACCTGATCGGATTTGACTGGGACGTGCACAACGCCGGGCACGTCGCGGCGCACGAAGTCATGCCTCAGGAAGTCGAGGAGGTGGTCCAAGGACGGCACGTCATCATCCCGGCCGCACCCAAAGCGGGCGAGAAGCGATGGAAGCTGCTGGGC
>JAIMAR010000129.1 GCA_023511855.1 Bryobacteraceae bacterium | reverse complement strand
AACCCCAGGGCCAGGAGAAACAGCCCGAGGGCGAACTTGGCCGGGCTGGAGGGATCCCGCCTGCCGAGCGCCACCCATAACCAGGCGAACACGGGAGCCAACAGGATGATGAACAGCGGGTTCAACGACTGGAACCAGCTTGCGGGAAAGTCGAACCCCAAGACCCGGGTCCGGGTGCTCCGCTCGGCGAACAGGTTGAGAGTGGACCCCGCCTGCTCGAAGGCAGACCAGAAGACCGCGGCTCCGAGGAATAGAACGAAGATCACCAGCAGGCGCTTGCGCTCTTCAGCGCTCCACCCCTTGCCCAGAAACAGCCACCCGAAGAAGCCCAGCACCGTGAGGACCAACACCCAGTCGAATACCCGACCGATCACCTCGGCCGTGAGCACGATGGTTCCCCCAGCGCTCAGCACGGCAACCACGGCAATGAGCGCGAACACCAACCCCGCCCCCATGCCGAACTTCCGCCACGCTGCCGCCAGGTGGGCAGGCGTGGCACTGCCCCCTGGCGCCTTGCCAGCGTCACCCAGGGCCCGGCCCCCCAGTACGTACTGGCAAAGCCCGAGGAACATGCCGACGGCGGCCGCGGCGAAACCCCAGTGCCACGAGCCTTCCGGGGCGAATCCCCATCCGGCCAGCGTCCGCCGGAACTGCTCGCTCTGGGCCAGCCACCCGGTGGCCAGGGGGGCCAGGAATGCACCGAGGTTGATCCCCATGTAAAAAATGGAAAACCCCGCATCCCGGCGCCGGTCTCCGGTCTCATAGAGTTGTCCCACCATCACGCTGACGTTCGGCTTCAACAACCCCGTCCCAACCGCGGATATCGTCAATCCAACGTAGAACAGCGCCAACGGTGGCATCGCCAGACAACTGTTGCCCAAGGCGATCAGCGCGCCGCCATACAGAACCGCCCGCCGTTGCCCCAGAAAACGGTCCGCAATCCATCCGCCCGGCAGACTCAACAGGTACACCATCGCCGTATACAGGCCGTACAATGCGCCGGCTTTGGCCACATCGAAACCCAGTCCGCCGCTCGATGTGGCCGCCGTCATGTACAGAATGAGAAGCGCCCTCATCCCGTAGTAGCTGAAGCGCTCCCACACTTCCGTCAAGAACAGCGTCGCCAACCCGCGGGGATGCCCGAAAAACCCTTTCGGCTGCTCTAGACTGCTCCCTTTCGCTTCCTGCATTCGACCTCCGTCTTCAGATGCACGAATCCGGCTTGCCGCCGCGGGCTGATCACTCGGAACGTTGCTACATCGTCCAGCCAATCCTGGCTCGATCCGTCCCAGTGCTGTGAAGCTATCGTCAGTGTATACTCCTGCTCCGTAAACAGGCAATCAAAACGAAACTCCACCTCCAGCTCGTCGCCCGGCTCGAACCGCCCCAGCTTCCGGCCTTCTAGCCTGGTATTGGTCCCGAATACATCGATACCGTGCCGGTTCCGCACCAGCATCCCGACCACCGGCTCGACTGCCTGCCCGGCAAACCGAACTCCCACAACCACCGACATCCGCTCGCCGCTTTCAAACACCGATGTCTGCGCTCCCCGGCTGTCTCGCAGCTCCACTCGCTGCACCCGGCTCAGCCCGTCTCCGTGCCGGTGGCCTGCCGGAAGCCCGCTCCGCCCACCACCCTGGACCTCTTCCCTCTTCTGTCTCTCGAGCACATAGCCGACGTACCGATTCACCACCTCATTCGGCCGCCCTTCGGCGGCCACCCTGCCGCCCAACATCAACAAAGCTCGGTCCGAAAGCTGCTTCACCAGCCCCAGGTCATGCGAAACGAAGAGCACCGTTACTCCCCGGCGCTTCATCTCCTCGAATCTCTGGACGCACCGGCGAGAAAACGCCGCATCCCCCACGGCCAGCGCCTCATCCACGATCAGAATATCCGGCTCGGAGTGAATCGCCGCCGCGAACGCCAGCCGGACATACATCCCGCTCGAATACTCCTTCACGGGCCGGTCCATGTATTCCCCGATCTCCGCAAAAGCCTCGATCGCGGGCATCGCCCGCCGGATCTCATTCCGCGATAGCCCCAGGATCTCGCCGTTGATATACACATTCTCTCGGCCCGTTGACTCCGGATGAAATCCCGCCCCTAACTCCAGTAGCGCCGCGATCCGCCCCTGCACCGCCACCCTCCCCGCCGTTGGCGAGATAATCCCGCTCAAAATCTGAAGAAGCGTGCTCTTTCCCGACCCGTTCGGCCCTACGATTCCCAAAAACTCGCCCTTCTCAACGCCCAAACTGACGTCACGCAGCGCCCAGAATTCTATGTGCCGTTTTCGCCACCCGGTTTGAAGTATCTCCAGGAACCGGTCTGAGGGCCTCTGGTAAAGCCGGTATAGCTTCGAAACCCGATGTACGGAAACCACGGCGCAACCGTCCACTATACCGCGGCCCGGCTGCCGCCCCCACTCGCTGCCTCGACCTTCGCCTCCTCACAGGCGGATCGTAACCGTCAGATCCTTGCCCGGTGAGCCGGCCCCTCCACTCGGAGCGGAAAGGACGTCCAGACTGAGCTTGGCCCCTGCGAGCAACCGCGGAAGCTGCAATCCCCCAATGGTCTCGGACCGCGTCTCACCCGCGCCAATCAGCAGCCGGCAATATTCCTCCTCATCCTGCCGGAGGCGCACTTCAACCGCTCCACCCTGCGGCGCTTCCCGCAGGACCGCGAATACCTCCCGCGGCAGCGTTGTCTCCTCGACCACTAGCGGCGGCGCCACATTCGACTGGATCCCTACATACCCCTCGGCCTGAAGCACGAGCTGCCCTCCGGTGAGGGTTCGCAAACCGAAGTCCGTGGTCCCCGTCAAACAGACTCGCCCCGGCTCGCTGTCTCCTACCGCATTCTTCACCACCAGCTCCGCAAAAGCGATCCTCACTCCAGGCAAGTAGACCGAGTCCCGGTGACTGCCGCTGGCCGGACTCCCAAAGAAGTCTTTGGAGAAAGGCAGCACGTGCGACATCTTCCGGAGCACAATTACAGGAGTCCCCTCCGCGTGCCCCGCCGCTGTGCTCCCCGCTGCCCCACGCACCACCTCGCAGCGCGCGCCGCCTTCCTGGACAGTCATGACTTGCACAACCTCAGCCTCGAGCTGGAGAAAACTTCCGGGATCGGCTCCTAGATGCTCCGCCAGCTCCAAAACCGTGCTCTGCGGTGAGACCGCCGCGCTCAGCGTGCGCTCCGCACTGCTTTCTCTCTCGGACCAGTAGTACAGCGTCAGAATCCCCGCCGTAACGGACCGTGTGTTAATCAACTCCTCAAAGCCGATCCCCCGCAATTCCACGCTCCCCCGGCCCGCTGCGTACAACCCAAAGACCGGCTTCGGCGGCGGCCCCGTATCCAGCGCTGCCGCTCCGCTGCCCAGTCGCCAGCGCGTCAGCGGTGAAAGCTCAAAGGCGCACTCGCGATCGTGGACATTCGCCGCTCGCCCCGAAATGTGCACCGTCGCCCCGGGCTGCATCGGCACTTCGAAGTCAATCGGACCGCTCTTACCCGCCGCGCCAAAACGCCAGCCTGGCTCAGCCACAACAAACATACTCGATCCATCCGGCGTCACACCCCAGGGACTGGTTAATTGCAGCTCCGTCTCTGTATTTGACGCAACCACGCGTTCTTGGCCTTTCCCCCTCCCCCGCGTGATTCGCACAACCCTTCCCCGGTAGCCGTTCACCGGCATCTCCAGGTCCGCGTTGCCAATGCTGTTGGCCGAATACACGTTCACCGCCATCTCAGGCTGCAACTCAAGCCTCCAGTAAAAGTTCGCGTGGTCGTAATGCTCGTCGGGCGGCCCCACCAGTTCAGGTGGCAGGCCCGTATCGGTAAAACTCCCCGACAATTGCCGGTAAGCCGCAATGCGATAGAGCCTCACGGGATCTGTGCCCCGGTAGACGTGAAACGCGGCCGCGCCCGGCCCAAAGCTCAAACCTTTCAACTGCACGGCATAGTCGTCGCCCATTTCCGGGATTCTGGCTCGCACCAAAAACGACAGCGCGCTCTCAGCCCCGTCCTCATCCACTGCACTCACCGCGTAATACAGCGTCTGGCCTCCCTTTAGGGTCCCGGCGCCGCTCGTCACCTGCGCCGTCAGACTCACCAGCGGAATTCCCGGCCCGCCCGGCGTCGGTTGCCTCCCGGGTGTATACCCAACCCGCAACCTCAGCGTGGCCTGTCCGCCTTGTACCTCCCCACCCATCTCCTCGATGGTGAATTGGGGCTCTCCCTCCTCATCCCACGCCGCGCCCAGAAGCGGCCTCGGCAATCCCAATCCCGCCTCCGGCTGCCGCCTCGCGCCCGGATTGCTCGGTTCCGCCTCGTCGCTATACCACGCGTCTTCGTGAATTTGAGCCGTGATCACCGCCGTCCGGTAATTCAGTCCGGGCGCGATACTCCGGATCCGGAAAGGCTGCCGCAGAAAACCCTCTTTTAAGTACGTCAGCGTGATGATGTCTCCCGGTTTCAGCCCCAATCCCCGCACGCTCGTTTCGAACTGGACATACTTGTTGCCCCGGATCGACTTGTCCAACTGCAACCGCAGCGCCCTCGCCGCTTGGTGAAAGTTCGGAATCCCCGCCGCGTTCAATGCCGCGCTGATCTCCTGACCCGTCTCGACCGCATCCTCTATGTCCACCATCGAGAGGCTGTCCTGCTGGTATTCATTGAACTCGTCCTGGAACTCCACGCTGAACCGGTTCGGCGTATCCGCCGTTCCCCGGCTCCAGAACCGGATCGCTGGCTCGCCGTTCTCCCGCCGGAGAATGCCCCCCTTCCCATCACTGCCGTCTCCAAACTCGTAGCAAGGCCACCCTCCGTCCAAGGGCTCCGTGCTGTTGCTCCCAGGCCACTTCACCGGCTGCTGCGCTGCAATCCGGTCTTCTACCCGCAGTTCCAACTTCCCATCCAAACCGTGGCATAGGTACAACCGGCACGCCGTTCGGATCCCCCGGATAACGTCCGCCAGGCTCCTCCGCCGCCGCAACACCAGGTTCGTCTGAAAGCGCGGCCGCAACACCGGATTCCCGTACAAATCTTTCATCTGGATCGGCTCCTCACAGTACCCGGCAACCCGGACAAAACTCCCAACGTCGACGTCATCCAAGCTCCAGCCGCTCCTCAGCAGGATGTCGAGAATCACCCACGCCGGGTTATTGCTGAAGGCCTCCCCCAAATACTCCCCACTGGCTCCGTAGCGCGCCAGTTTCAACCCTTGCATAAGAACTTGAACTCTCGGAAGCGTCCGCCCATCGTTGATACGGTTCGGAACGACTACCGACAGGTACGCCATGCTGCCGTAGGGATCGCCCATCGGCCGCCCCAGGCCATCACAAAAATCCGCGTTGAATTCTCCCGTCCGGTCCCCGCGGCTCACCACGTTATACCAACCCGTCGCCGTCATATTGGCCCCAGACCGCCCCTCGGGAATCTCAACTTCATTCACGAGCACTTTGAGTACTTGCTCAATCTCACCCATCCCCAGCAAAACTTCCATCCTCGTGAGGTTCCCGTCGTTGCGCGCGAACACGATCGGCGGCGCATACCACGCCGTCCCGTACACCATCGGGACAAAATCGTTGTACCGGCCTTCGTTCTCTGACACCGCCGAAAGGTGATACCCTTTCTCCCCATGCCCCCGCACCAGAATCGCCGGAGGCACGAACTCAATCCCGCCGAACCGGCGCGTCAGCCGCCCCGACGAATCGCGGTCGAACATCCCCCTTTGCTCGCAGCTCGCCCGTGTGTAGTCGCAGGAAGAGTACGGTGCCTCGGACGCTAGATTCCCGCATCCCCCTTCCACATCCGGCGAGTACCCGCAGCGGTGGAACGGCGTATGCTTCCCTCCCGCCGCTGCCTCCTGACGCTGCGCCGCCGTCGTCGGGAACTTCCAGGGACACCGGCGTTGAATCCTCACATCCGGCAGCAACAACCGTTGGAGGTTCATCCGGTTCGTCACGCTCACACGCAGTGTTCTCTCTGTTATCTCCTCGGCCGCATTGGCCACCCCGCGGAACACCACCACATCTTCGGACGCAGGCCTCTGCCCCTTCAGGTCAAAGAACACAAAGCGTACGCTGACTTTGGCCCCTTTCCAGCCCGGATCCCGGTCAATCTGCGAGCAGTAGGAGTCCGCGTTGGCCAGCGTTACGGTCAGCTTCATGACGCTGTCGATCCCTTCCTCTGCATCCGCCCGCATCTCGAACAGGTTGTGCGCCACCACCCTGGGCGCGTAGCTTTGCCCTTCGTATTCCACCCTGTGCGTGCTGAATCGCTCGACCGCTCCGTTCCTAAACTGGAACGTGAATAGAAACACGGGCGTCTCTGTGACGCTCTGTTCCTTCAGCTCGTAAATCCCGGCCATGCTCTCCCCTACCTCCCCGCTCTCACAATCCGCACTGTGCAACTGTGCAGATCTGGACCCACCGCAGCCACTCTCAGCTCATCATCGTCAAATCGCGCTCCCTCGTAGACCCCGCCGCGCGCTCTGGTCCTCCGGTACGGCGAGGGCGCCGGCTGCGCCTCCGCCTGCATCCCGTAAAGCTCAACCGCCGCCCCTGGACCCAGCCGCACCCCAAACCACACCGTCGTCTCCTGGCTCCCCCCTTTGCCGGAATGCACCAGCCTCTCCCATGACGTTCCAACCGCAAACTCCTTTGCGTCTTCCTCTATCCCGCTCTTGCGATAGAGCGTCAATCTGGCCGCCGTCTCACTGCGCACATACACGCTCCAACAGTATGCGAACCAGCCCGGAGCCGTGATCACCTGTTGCAGACTCTGCTCCACACCCGCCGCGTTGGTGAGCCGGAAGGCCTCCGCTCCTCCTGCCGGATCGGGAATCCCCCTGACCACCGTTAGCAGAGGAGACTTTTCCCATACGCTCGCTTCGGGCTCCCCGCTCCGCGCCAGAAGGTTTTCTGTCGGATCCAGAAACGTGAACTCCCCGAGCCTCCCCTCCATCTCTCCGTGAAATGTCGCCAAACGTTCCTGCTCCTCGCGCGAAAGCCCCTCGTACCGCAGCTCCCACTCCAGACGCTCCGCCCCTGAATCCCCCAACCGGTCTTCGGATCCGTCCAGGGCTGTGTTCCAAATCGTCCGGTAAACCGCCCGCTTCACCAGCGGGTATTGAGCGATGCTGCCGGTCACAAGTTGTGGAAAGAACTTCATTTCAGCCTCGGTTTTCGCGCACGACCAGCGTTGCCCCGGTCCTCATGAATCCCTGGTATCGCAGCGCCAGAGTGTCGCCCTCAAAACTACAATCGGGATACTTCACGCCCGTCCACGGGTCCGTGAACGCAAACCTTCCCAGTCGCCCCCGCTGTGCGTGGAAAAACGCCTCTAGCCGGGCGGCCTCCTCTTCATCGAGCAATTCCAGCCGTATGACCCATCTCCTCAACGCTCCGCCGCCCTCGCGGAACCGCTGCTCACTGCCGTCGACAAATCGCAACACACAGGTCCGGTGTTCCTGGCTGCGGCTTGCCGGATGCTGTGCGATCGCGCCTGTCTTCAATCTGGGAAACTCATCCATGGCTACAACTCACGGATCACTTCACCCAACGAATGCGCATTGAGCAGCGCCTCACGCACCGCCCGTGCGATCTCCTCGCTGTGGTCCAGGAACGACCGGCTGTCGATTGCCTGCACCTGAATCGTAATGGGAACTCCGAGGTAGGCTTGTCCTGCCCCGTTGGCGTTCCCGATGGGTCGCGGCCGCCCCTCGTCGTCGTAATCCACCGCTGCAATCGCGCCCACCCCGCCGCTGATCAGCCCTGTCTGGAGCCGGATGGGCTTTGGCGGGCTGTAGCGAACCACCGCCGCCGGCTCTTCCTTGTCTCCTCCTCGGAACAACCCCACCAATCCCGAAATCAGCGGCGACAGCGTGAACCCCTTCAGTATCGTTGCCGCCACGCTTCTAGCCTTCTCACCCACCGCCGAACCTGTCACGCCGCTCACCAGGGTCACCGTATTCGCCGTCACCGCTTCCGTGTTGTCCGCCAGCGCCGCCGCCTGCTGCTGTGCAACCGGACGGATTTGCTCAAGCTGCGCTGCAATCGTCTGGAGGCTGCTGCCCGGCTCTTCCGTCCCTCCGGGCAGTAACGCTCTGAGCAGCTCCCAGAGGCCCGAATAGGTAACACGGCCGGCCCCGGCCGGCAGCCCTTCCGCCACTACCATCTGCGCTTCACTCATCGCCCCTTCTCTCCATCTCCTTCCTCAGCTCTTGCTCCAGCACCCAGAAGGCCTCCACTTCCCGGGCGGACATATCACGGTAGTCCCCCCCGCCGTTCAGTTTCCAGGCGCAATATGCCTCAATCAGCGCCAGGCTCTCCCCCGTGATCAACGACTTGGGACACCTCTCCGCCACCGCCCCGTTCCGGACCCACACAACACGGTTCGGTTGCTGCTCCGCTCCGGGGCGCAGCGCACACCGCCGCTTCTCTTCCAGGCCGCTCCGCCGGCACTCCTCGCACTTCCACCCGGCCTGGTCAGCGAACTGAAAATGGAAGGCGAGGATTAGTTTTTTCGTTCCGCCTCGCTCAGCCCGCACTCGGCGCGAATCGCCTCCAAAACCTCTCGCGAGAGCGCCTCCGGCCCCGCCGCGATTAAAGTGTCCACCGTAGCGGGCTTCCCATCGATTTCCAGCCCCTCAATCCCTTCCAGCCCCCACTCCAGATGGATCCTCTCCACCGCCGCCGCCGCCTCGGCCGCCGCTATGCGCTCCTCCGGATCGCGGCCCGCCTCCAGATACTCAATCCGCTTCAGCAACTCTGCCAATCGCCGTGTCAACTCTACCCTCCGTTCCAATGACATCTTCCGGATCCGGAACCGCACGCCCGGCATTACCGCCGATTCCACGGTCCTTGTGCTCTCGTACCGCATCTTTTCCAAAACCACCTCTCCTTCCTACCCCGCCCCCGAAATTCCGCCCTCATTCCATCCCCCAGCACCGGGACCGCCGCCCCCCACTCAACCCAATCGCGCCTGTAGGGGCGGACAGGCGTGTCCGCCCCATTTTGGCGACATTCTCTTGTGTGGCAGATCCCCAGCCCTGCGGCCGGGTCTTGTGGGCCAGGCTCTCTTGTCCGCCGCCCGCGCTTCGTGGGGCAGACATTCTTGCCCGCCGGCCGGCTCTTGTGGGGTAGGCTTTCTAGCCTGCGGCCGACATTCCTGTCGGCCTTGGCCCCCTTTACCCTCCGCCTCTCTTTCCACCAATCGCGTCTGTTATACGAGCCGGGCCTGCCAGCCCATCCCCATTTTCTGGCCGCCCTGTGCCGCAGCTTGCCCGTATCTTCTCCTGGTGGTGAGTCTTCCCTTCGCCTGCCTACCCAAAGGCCACCACCAACTCGTCCCCAATCGTTCCCTGCGCCCGGCATCCCCGGAAATGCCACTCCAGCTTCGTCTCACTGTCGTCAAACTCCGGTGCCTCCGGAATCACGCTCTTCAGGTACATCCCAAAGAGCTGTCCGGGAGCCTCCCCGAGTTGGAACATCACCTCGATTGGCGACTCTTGCCGCGCCGCCTGATACAACGCCACCGTCGCCTCGTCATCGCGCCCGTACAAGCTGAAGTCCACCGTCACTTTCCTAATCCCGGGAACCAGGCACCTCGGCGTCAGTGCTCCGAACTCCCTGGCCCGCATGTCCAGGTCGTTGTCCAGCGTCACCTCCGCCGCCGTGATAGTGAAGAACCGCTCGGCAATGGGCCCCAACCAAGCCTGCCCCAGGTGCCCCGGAATGATGCTGTAGTCGAAACCGGCCTCTTGCGGTTCCTGCGGAAAGCTTGAAAGCCCTGCCTGCCCCGTTTCAAACGTGGCGCTGTCCGCCAGGTCCTTCGCCATGCCCGTGAAGCGGAACTCGTGATAGTCGCCGTTCACCCGCACCTGCATCTTGTCGATCCCCGCCCCGTACAGGATCCGCTGGACCGCCGCCGCCGGCGTCCAGTAGTCAAAGATGCTCGCGCTCCTCAGCCCTTCCGCTGGAAGGTATGTCGCCGTCCTCCCCAGAGGGGAACCCGGTCCAGGCGTCACGCTGAACGGAGCGTTCAGCAACACCGTCTGCGCGTCGATGAGCGCTGCCACGAACCGGATCTCACCGCCAAAACTCACCGCTTGCCCCACCGCAAGGCCGTGCACGCCCTCGCACACCAGCGTCCGCCCTTCACACCCTGCCCCCGCTGTCCCGCCGCCGTACAACTGGCACGCCCCACCCAGCGCGGCTTCAAACAGCGGTCCATGGCTCGGCTCCTGCGTCTGGTTGCTCCACCCTGTCATGTAGGTCCGCAGTTCAAAGTTTGTCTGCTTGCGCAACCGGCCCGGATACCCTGCGAACGTCCTCGTCCCCGTCTTGTCCTTCCGCTCCGGTCTTTCCAAGACTTGCTTGATCGCCAGCTTTACTGCCGGGATCCGGTTCTCCGCGCCGATCCCCGGCGCCACCCCGTAGATCTCTTCCGCTGCCGCGTAGAAGCGGTTGTTGTTCGATGCTATGTAGCAGCTCATCTCCTCTCCTCTTTATTCCCTCACCCCAAGCTCACCTCGACGTCGAAACCAATCTTCGCCGTCTGCACAAAACCCTTGCCCCCGCGCTTCACCGCGCCAAACGCCACCTCGTACCCCCCGCCGTAGAACAACCCCCCTCCCCAATCCCCGCGGCTGCGGTCCAAAACATCCGTCACCGCTTCGGCATACAACTCCGTCTTTCGCCCCAGCTCCTCGATCCCCTCTTGACTCACCCTCACCTCCACCGCCATCCTCGCCCTCCCCGAGAATGTCCGGAACTTCTCCCGCAACTGGTTGCTGATCTTCTCGCAGTACACGTAAAACACCGGATACTGCACCCCCGCCGTCTTTTCCGCAAGCTCCGGCGACACCTGCTCCCTCACCACCCGCTCCGGCCCCACCTCGCCCAGCCACACCCCTTCTCGTTCTGCGATCAGCGACACACTGCTTGCCAGGCCGGCCCCTCCGCCCAGCAACTCAGCCAGCCGCCTCGCGCTTTCGCTTGCCACCTGCGCCATCTGCCGCCTACCCCCTTTGCAGCCTTCGTTCAAGCCGCCTATACCACTGCGGCTTCTGACCCTCCCCAGCGACGGGCCCTTCCAATAGCCCCGTCTCCGGTTCCCTCCAGCTCTCGTCCAGCGCCAGCGGCGCGCCATTTTGCAACCGGCACTCCTCCGCCGTTCGCCCCACGTACACGTTCCATCCTCTGGCCGATGCCGGCGCGGGTCCCACCCTTACCTCCAGACCCTTCCCCGGATCCGTGGTCACAGTCACCGCGTCACTGGGGCAACCCTCCTCTCCATTGACCCCCACCCAAGACGAGCGGACCCAGT